>DXAV01000056.1 GCA_019116805.1 Candidatus Bacteroides merdavium
TATTGCCTTGTTGCTATAGTGCAACATGACATGCAACTGGAACGGTCAACATATGAAGTTCTACAAATTCTAAGCATTTCTCTTACGGACAAAACATGCCTTAAAGAACTGTTTGAGAAGACTAATTTCAACGATGTCAAAGAACTCAATTCTTCCCTTTTTCCGGGATTGTTTGATTAATATTAATTTGTCCCGATTTTAACGGGACACTAATGAGTCCATATGAAAAAAAAGACTATTTTTGCACAGGTGTTGGAGATTGTCATCAATCCTTTTAAATAATACATTATGAAGAAAATCTGTTTAGCAATCCGATGGAGTTTCTGCACGCTGTTATTGTGCCTCGTCGGATGTACCCCCAAGAAAGTTATGACAGGCGACTTTCACGTCATTCCCCTTCCACAGGAAATTGTTGAAGAAAAAGAAGTATCCCCCTTTGTCATCAGCCCCTCCACTGCCATCTGTTATCCGGCAGGAAACGAAAAGATGGAGCGTACGGCTCGCTTTTTGGCTTCGTATATACAGGAAATGTGCGGCTCGGAGCTGGAAGTCACCACTGCGCCTGGCAAGAACCAGATCCAACTGACACTGGACGAAAACATCGCCAACAAAGAAGGTTATGAAATAGAGGTGAAAAAAGACGGTATTACCCTGAGAGGTGCAACAGAAGCCGCCGTGTTTTATGGCATACAGACTCTACACAAAGCCCTGCCCATTACGGGAGGTGAAGCATTGGCTTCCCTGCCTGCCTGTACGGTGAAGGACTATCCGCGATTCGGCTACCGAGGCTTTATGGTGGACGTAGGCCGTCACTACTTCCCCGTCAGCTATCTGAAGGAAATCATCGACATGCTGGCCCTGCACAACATCAACTACTTTCACTGGCACCTGACCGAGGACCAGGGATGGCGCATCGAAATCAAGAAATATCCCAAACTGACAGAAATCGGTTCCTACCGCAAGGAAACCATTACCGCCCCCGGTTCGAAGGAATACGACGGTGTGCCCGTCAGCGGATTCTATACGCAGGAAGAAGCCCGGGAGATTGTACGCTATGCGGCCGAACGCTTCATTACGGTCATTCCTGAAATCGACATGCCGGGCCATATGATGGCGGCGTTGGCTTCTTATCCCGAACTGGGATGTACAGGCGGCCCTTACGAAATTCCGACTTGCTTCGGTGTGTTTGAAGAGGTGCTTTGCGGTGGCAATGAGCAGACGCTTCAGTTCGCCAAGGATGTGCTGACCGAAATTATGGACATTTTCCCCTCCGAATACATCCACATCGGCGGTGACGAATGTCCCAAAGCCCGCTGGAAGGCATGTCCCAAGTGTCAGGCCAGGATTCGTGAACTAGGTTTGAAGTCCACTTCCGAACACACGAAGGAAAACCAGCTCCAGGCTTACTTTATGGGCGAAATGGAGAAGATTATCAACGCCCGCGGCCGCAAGATGATGGGTTGGGACGAGATACTGGAGGGCAATCCCACAAAGACATCCACCGTCATGGCCTGGACAAGCCCGAAGGCTGGCATCAAGTCGGCACAACTACAGCACCAGACCATCATCTGCCCCATCACTCATCTGTATTTCAGCAATCCGGGTTATAACCGTCTGAGAGGGGTGGCAAGTGTGGCCCGCGTTTATAACTTCGAACCTGTGGCTGACGTACTGACACCCGAAGAGCGGCAGAACATCATCGGTGCGCAAGGCTGCATCTGGACAGAGTGGACCAAGGACAGTGTGAAGATGGAGTGGCAGATGATGCCGCGCATTGCCGCCTTGAGCGAGCTGCAATGGACGGAGCCCGGCAAGAAAGACCTGAACAGCTTCCTGAAACGTCTGCGCCACCAGTTGGATATCTATACCCTGAAAGGATATAATTACAAACAGGACATTGAAGAGGCAACCATCGAAATCAGTCCCGCTGCCGAGGGAGGGAAAACACTTGTCACACTGACTACGTTCGACCAGGCCCCCATGTACTATACCACCGATGGAAGTAACCCCACCACGGCTTCACAACGCTATGAAGCTCCCTTCACAGCAGAGCCTGCCACGTACATAAAAGCAATAGCCGTGCGCGACGGACAGGTAAGTGCAATAAGCGAAAAGAAAGTACCTGCCGAACAGGAGAACTGAGAATTCGTTCCCCCGAAAACCAGAAAGAGGGTGTACCAAAATGAGAGTTTGTTCTCTCTATTTTGATACACCCTCCTCTGTTTTCTGTCGGGACAAGCCCCACACTTACTTTATCTCCTTTACGAAAGCGCGGCGGCGTTTGTGCTGCTCGGTACGGAAGTATTCCCATTGCGCCTGCACCTTGCCGTTCTGTTCCAGCTCGGGATTACTTTCGGCATACTCAAAGCCCAGTTGCTGATAGACGGGGATGAGGTCAGAGAAGAGCAACGCATTGACTCCCTTATTCTGGTATTCGGGCTTCACGGCCACAAGCAGTAGGTCGAGCATTTTGGCGCGGCGTTTGAAGAACAAAGCCTTGAGCAGATAATACCAACCGAAAGGAAGCAGACGTCCGTGCGACTTCTGCAGAGCCTCGGAGAGCGAAGGCATGGAGATACCTACGGCCACCAACTTGTCGTCCGCATCGGTAATGAGTGTCACCATACGCAGGTCGAGGATGGGCAGGTACATCTTGACGTACTGGTCTATCTGCCGCTGCGTCAGGGCGGAGTAACCGTAGAGGGGCGTATAGGCCTCGTTGATGAGCTCGAAGATGGCCTGACCGTAGTCGCGGGCAATCTTTCGGCTTGAGGTGTATTTCTTGATTTTCAGATTATACTTGCGCTGGATGAGGTCGGAGATGCGCTTGTGCTTGTCGGGGATGGCTTCGGGAACATAAATCTTATATTCCACCCAATCGGCATCCTTCGCGAAACCCAGCCGTTCAATATGTTGCGGATAGTAGGGATAGTTATAGATGGTGGCCATCGTACCCAGCTGGTCGAAACCTTCGACAAGCATGCCCTCAGCATCCATATCGGTGAACCCCAGTGGACCAGTGATGTGTGTCATGCCGCGTTCTTTGCCCCACTGCTCTACGGCGTGTATCAGGGCTTCGGAAACCTCAGTGTCGTCCGTGAAGTCAATCCAGCCAAAACGCACCTCCTTCTTGCCCCACGTTTCGTTGGCCCGGTTGTTGATGATGGCAGCCACGCGGCCCACGAGCTGTTCGTCCTTGTAGGCCAGGAAGTAGTCGGCTTCGCAAAACTCGAAAGCGGCGTTTTTCCGGCGGTTGAACGTGTTCAGCATGTCGTCATAGAGATCGGGCACGGAGTAAGGATTTCCTTTGTATAGTTCATAGTTGAAGCGGATGAAACGCTTCAACTCCTGTTTTGTGGTAACTTTCTTGATTGTAACAGCCATATTCTCTTTATATTGTGCCTGCAAAGATAGTGAAAGGCGAGGGCAGAAGCAAATGAAAATAAAATTTTCATTTGGATTATGCCGAGCCGCCTCCTATCTTATGAAAAAATTACAGGGAGTAGATAAGCCAAGCCGTATAGCCCACGTAGCAGGCCATGAGCAAGGCGCCCTCGATGCGCGTGATGGTACGCTTGCCGAAGAACACGCCGAACAGCCACAATAGGATGCTGGAGCCGACCAGCACCAGCAGGTCGAGGTTGGTGATGCCCGTCAGATGCAGTGGCGTGATGGAGGCAGAACAGCCCAGTACGAAGAAGATGTTGAACAGGTTGCTGCCCACCACGTTGCCGATGGCAATCTCAGGATTCTTCTTCAACGCGGCCACGATGCTGGTGGCCAGTTCGGGCAGCGAGGTACCACCGGCTACAAGTGTCAGGCCGATGACCGACTCGCTGACACCCAACGAACGGGCCACGCCGCTGGCGCCGTCCACAAACAGCTGCCCGCCCCAGATGAGCCCCGCCAGCCCACCCACGATGTAGAGCAGCGAGCGCCATAAGGGCATATCTTTTATCTCCGTTTCCTCTTCGATTGTGGGACCTACCCCTTCCTCATCCGAAGAAAGAGGCTGTGGAGCTTTCTTTGCGATGGCAAACGTATAACTTAGAAAGATAGCCATGAAGCAGAGCAGGATAAGCCCGTCGGTGATGCCAATGACGTTCTCTGCTGCACGGTCCAGCAGCACATCATTTCCCAGTACCAGTAACGCGACGGAAGCCAGGATGCAGAGCGGTATTTCCTTAAGCAGCGTGTTGCGTTGTACTACGATGGGGGCGAACATGGCCGTGCAACCTACAATCATCAAAGCATTGAAAATGTTGCTGCCCACCACATTGCCTACCGCAATGTCGGCGCTACCTTTCAGAGCCGACGACACGCTGACGGCCAGTTCGGGTGCCGACGTACCGAAAGCTACAATCGTCAGTCCGATGACAATATTAGGGATGTTAAACCGCTTGGCAAGGGCCGAAGCACCGTCCGTTAGCCCATTGGCCCCCAGCAGGATGAGAAGAAGGCCTCCGATAAGGAAAAGGATATTCATAACCAGTCCATTAAAAAAGTTTCACGCTGCAAAGATAATGCAAGCCGAGAGAAGCGCAAAGCGAAAACAAAGTTTTTCAAGCTTTCGCTTGCGAGGTGCAGCCTGTCTTATCTAAAGATACAGAAAGACACGAATAGGGGCAAGTGGAAATAAGGTTTTTCCTGTGGATTCTGCCGAATGTTATTTTCTTGCGGATGGAACATTAATGGGAGAGGCAAGCAGGATAAGGCTTGCAGAGTTCTATCCCAAATAACATAAGATACTATTTTATAATACACAAGATACCATCTTATACAATACAAGATGCCATCTCATGTAGCATAAGATACTATCTTATGCGGTATAAGATGCCATCTCATGTAATAAAGGATTAAAGTTTACAAGAGCCAAGGTTATGGCTTCGTTTCCGGATGGATGGTATAAATGACAAATACTTGACGGCGAATGAGTGGTATCATGCGAAAATTTCAGAAACATTTTGTATGTTTGAAGCCGTTTTGGAAGAAGGCAATAATACACTATTAAGAAGAAGATTATTATGGATATGAAAAAGATTCATCTGTTCTGCCTTTGCCTGTTGTTGTCAATACCTGCCGGCCTGTCTGCCTAGGTGCTGGACAAAGTGCGGAACATATTAGGCACGGACAGCATGCCCGCCGCCACAGAAACAAAGGCTGACACTGATTCTGCAGCCTTGATTCGGATTCGTGAAGAGTTGTCTGCCGCTCGGCTGAACGAAGCTAACCTGCGAATGGAACTCGAGCAGATGAAGCTCGTAGCCTATGCCGCCGATTCGGTAAAGCTGGCCAAACAGAAGACACGCATCGATTCATTGCGCGCCGTTACGCAAGGCATGCCTGTCGTAGTCGATGAGGATACGCTGTTCTATCTCTATGCCAAGCGCGGAGGCCTCACACCCCAGCAACGCGCCGAAAACGTGTCGCACGAGATAACGGTTTTGGGCAAACGCTTCAACCTGTGCCCCGACTCGGTTTACATCGAGAGTACCGACATCGTGACCGACGTGATGTACAAGGACAAGGTCATCGTTTCCTTCACCGATCAGGACGGTTTGTGGGAGAGTTGTACACGCGACCAGCTGGCCGCCTCCAAACGACAGATTATCGTAGAGAAGCTGAAGGTTATGAAAGAGGAACACGGTTTCCTGCAACTGTGCAAGAGCATCGCCTATTTCGTATTGGTATTGCTGGGGCAATTCCTGCTGTTCAAGCTCACCAACTGGCTCTTCCGCAAGCTGAAAGTACGCATCCTGCGACTGAGGAACACGCGGCTCAAGTCTTTCTCCATTCAGGACTTTGAATTGCTGGACACACAGAAACAGGTAAAGTTGTTGGTATTTGTCGCCAACCTGTTCCGCTATGCTATCATGCTGCTTCAGTTACTGTTGACGGTACCCCTGCTGTTCTCCATCTTCCCGCAGACCAAGGACCTGGCCTACCAGCTTTTCTCCTACATCTGGAACCCCGTGAAAAGCATCCTCTACGGCATCCTGGCCTATATTCCAAATCTCTTTACCATCTTCGTCATCTGTATGGCTATCAAGTATCTGGTACGGATGTTCCGCTATCTGGCGGATGAAGTGCAGTCCGAGCGGCTCAAGCTGAACGGTTTTTATCCCGACTGGGCCATGCCTACCTACCACATCATCCGTTTCCTGCTCTATGCCTTCATGATAGCTATGATTTATCCTTATCTGCCCGGTTCGAACTCAGGCGTTTTTCAGGGCATATCGGTGTTTGTGGGCCTTATCGTGTCGCTCGGGTCGAGCACGGTCATCGGCAATATCATTGCAGGACTGGTCATTACCTACATGCGCCCCTTCAAGCTGGGCGACCGCATCCAGCTGAACGATACCACGGGTAATGTGGTGGAGAAGACGCCGCTGGTGACCCGCATCCGCACGCCGAAGAACGAAGTGGTGACCATTCCCAACTCGTTCATCATGTCCTCGCATACAGTGAATTTCAGCCAGTCGGCCCGGGAATACGGACTCATCATCCATTCTGAGGTGACCATCGGTTACGATGTGCCTTGGCGTCTGGTGAACAAATTGCTGACCGAAGCGGCACTGAACACGCCGGGCGTGGTGGACGATCCGCGGCCCTTTGTGCTTTCCACCTCACTGAGCGACTGGTATCCCGTTTATCAGGTGAACGCCTATATCAAGGATGCCGACAAGCTGGCAGAGATATACTCGAATCTGCACCAGAACATCCAGGACCGCTTCAACGCTGAAGGAGTGGAAATCATGTCGCCTCACTATATGGCGATGCGCGACGGCAATGATCCTGCCATGCCCAAGGACGACTTGAGCGGAAAGGGCAAGCAGCCGGAATGATAAAAATGATAAACATGTAGCACGCAGATAATGCAGATGGGCCAGATGACTACAGATTTATCTTTTTCCTGTAACAAGGCTATTATCTGTGGTCATCTGGCCCATCTGCATTATCTGTGTGCCTTTTTCCGTTCCGGCACCTGTTCTCTGAGGATTATTTGTTACGTGTCACTGTGTGCAACACTCGGCCCGTTTTGTCAATCATACGCAGCTCCAGTGTCTTGGGGGTGGCGGAAATGATGGAGAAGCCCGGTTCGGAGCTGCAATACACTGTTCCTTCGATAGGATTGACCTTACGGCTGAGCGAACCGCTGGAATTGGTCACATAATCAATGTCGCTTCCTTTGACCCGCACATGCTGGAAGTTATGAATGTGCCCGCAGACATACATGTCCACCTTATGGCGGCGCAGAATAGGATCTACACGCTGCTGCATGTTCTGACGTTCAATCTCATCCTTCGGTGTTTCGGCATAAATGGGGTGGTGTCCTACAACAATCACCCAATCTTCTTTGGCAGCAGTCAATACACCGTCCAGCCATTGCAACTGGGCATCGATATCCTGCTGGCAGGCATCGGGATACTTGTCGTTTTCCTGGCGATACTTGTCAATGAGGGGAGTAGTGTCCAGCCACACAATGCGTACGGTAGTACCCTCTTCATTGAAAGACTTGGTATAATAACGGGCAGGCATCTCCCAACGACGGCTCACACGAGCATAATCGAGCACAGCCTGCGTATTGCCGCGGTATTCATGGTTACCACAAATGGGATACCAGTCTATCATCAGTTCGGGATGGCTGTAAATCAGTTCATAATTGGTCATCCACAGAGGATCGTCCACGGAACGGACTCCTTCGAAGTGGTGCACATCACCTGCGGCAATCACAAATTCCGGGCCTACTTCTTCGGCCATCTCACCCATCAGTTCGGCAATGGGCTTCTGGTCATAGTAACCGTTACGTCCCAAGTCGTTGGCAACGTAAATGTTGAACTTGTCATCGTAAACAGAATAATCTATTTTGTTTTGGGCAATGGCCCACTGGCCCAACAGGGCCACAGTCAACAGCAGAAAAAATCTTCTCATATTCATATATCTCCTAATCTATTTATTATTTAAACATATTCCTCACATCAAAAGTTGATTTTGAAGCCGGCGTTGACGCGTACACCATAGTATTCAGCCTGCATGCTGCGGTCGGGTGTACCCTGATAGTAGCGCAGAGGCTGGTTCAGCAGGTTGGTAGCTTCGGCATAGAAGGTTGTCTTGAATTTCTTGCCGAAGGTATAGCTGGCGTTCAGGTCCATATAGTTTACCTTGTCGTAGTAGCGGTCGTAGAAGGCTTCCTCACCTACTTCATCGATAAAGTCGCTGGCGAAGTTGTAGCTGAGACGTACGTTGAAACCGGCCTTGTCGAAGTAGAGCGAGGCATTGGCTGTGTGTTCAGGTGAACCGGGCATACGGAGGTCTTCGTTTTCACGGCCCTCAAAATTGAAGTTCTTCACTTTGCTGTATGTATAAGTGTAGTTACCGTAAAAACCGATGCATTTCAAGGCTGGGGCAATAAAGCCGAAATCGCGCTGGTAGGCCAGCTCTACACCGAGTACGTCAGCGTCACCGGCATTGCGGGGTTGCTTCATTTCTTCGTAGGTAATCCCCTTATATTCGTAGTTGTGCTGGCGGTAGTCCACGATGAAGTCGTTGATTTTCTTGTAAAACAGGCCTGCGCTTACCAGACCTATGCTCTTGAAATAATATTCGGCACTGAGGTCGAAGTTGTAGCTGAGCGTCGGGTTCAGGTCGGGATTACCGAAAGCAATATCTTCTTTGTCGATGATGACATTGGGTACCAGGTTGGCATATTTGGGTCGTGCCAAAGTATTGGTGAAAGAGGCACGGAGTTTCAGGTCATCGTTCACGTCATACTTGACAAGTACCGAAGGCAATACGTTGATGTAACTCTGTGACTTTTCAGGAGTTTTGGTAAAGCTTTCATCCTTACCACTCTCTTTGCCGTCGTCGTACGCATATCCGCTGTAGGTGACGTGGGTATTCTCCAGACGCAGACCGGCCATCAGATTCCATTTCTTGCCCAACTGCTGATCGAAACGAATATATCCCGCACTGACTGTCTCGTGTGCCTCGTAGTTCTCACACATCTCATCGTATTTGATTTCTTGTTCGAATTGGTTGGCATCGGTCAGATTAAGGTCACCCACATATTCCTTCTTCACAAAGTTTCCTGCTTTATAGCGGTCGCCTCCCATATAGCCGTTACGGCTCTCGTTTTGCAGGTGACCGAAGGCATCGGCGATGAAGGCATCCTCGTCCATGGGGCTGTACTCATAAAAGTCAATCCACATGTTTTTGTTTTTGTCAACCACTTTGGCACCAAACTTCAGCTTGTTACTATATTTGCCCTTGACAAGCGGTAATTCGAAATTCGCGCTGAACTTGAGGTCTTTCTCCTTGATGTCTTCAAACTGTTCTGTCAATTCATCCAGCTCGAAGCTGTTATCATTACTCTTGTCCAACAGGATATTCTGTCCGTCGGCGGGCGACATGTAAGGACGACGGATGTCACTCCAGTCGGTATTCATGGCTACACCTTCCTTCTTGAAGGCCAGATAACGTTCATGGGGGCGTTCCTCACCAGCCTGGGCGTAAGACGCTTTCCAGTCGAATTTCAACTTACCGAAGAG
Organism: Candidatus Bacteroides merdavium; assembly: GCA_019116805.1. Taxonomy (GTDB): domain Bacteria; phylum Bacteroidota; class Bacteroidia; order Bacteroidales; family Bacteroidaceae; genus Bacteroides; species Bacteroides merdavium. The sequence continues at coordinate 9,549 of DXAV01000056.1, forward strand.
ATGTTCGCCACCTAGAGTGAAGTCCATGGTGCGCTGGCGTTCCAGACGGGCATAACGTTGGTTGGGACCACCGGACTTGGTTTCGTAGATAACTTCGTATTCGTTGGGGGTTTCATCATCCCATTTATAAGTGTGGCGATAACGGTTCTCCCAGTCGTTACGGTTGTTGAAGATACCCTTGAAGTCTATTTTGTGGTTGGCGTTGATTTCCCAATCCAGAGCCAACGAATAACTCTGGCGTTCGCGGGTGACATAATACTGGCGTACTTCGTATTCGTCGATAACCACTTCACCGTCTTCATTCCGTTCGTAGGCCATCTCCACGTCATCGCTACCTGCAGGATTGTTCTGATAAGAAGCGGATACCATTAGACCCAGCTTGTCGTTGAAGAAGCGGTCACCGTAAGTGAAGCCCAGATTTAGGGCAGCTTTGTTACTTACCCAGTTATATCCCGTACCGGCTGTAGCGGCGATGGTGCGCTTGTAGGGTGAATTTTTGGTAACCAGATTGATGCTGCCTCCGATAGCATCGGCATCCATATCGGGAGTCACAACCTTGTTCACCTCGATGGTCTGAATCATGTCGGCAGGGATAAGGTCAAGCTGTACGCTGCGTGTCTCACCTTCAGCCGAAGGAACACGGTTGCCATTGATGGTGACAGAGCTGAGATCAGCACTTGTTCCACGTACCTGTCCGAAACGAGCCTCACCCTGATCGTACTGTACATTAATACCACTGATACGTTTTAAGGCATCACCGATGTTTGAGTCGGGGAACTTGCCTACCTGATCAGCCGATACAACATTCTTGATACTCAGGCTGCTGCGCTGTGAGTTGATGGCACGACGTTGTCCCTGGAAGGCACCGCCTACAACCACTTCTTGCAGCTCAAGGCCTTCATTCAGTATGACGTCCTTGTCCAGTGTCTTACCTTCGGGTACAGTAATCTTCAGTTCGACAGGTGAATAACCCACGTAGGTTACTTTTACGGTGTAAGTTCCCGGATCAAGGTTCGGGAATGTATAGAAACCATTGACATCACTGGTGACACCAGTGTGTAATTTCTCAATGTAGATGGAAGCACCTGGCAGGGTTTGCTTGGTGTTGTCGATTACACGGCCTCGTATTGCTCCTTTGGCCTCATTGGCAGTTTCGTCAGCCATCATAGGAGTGGCAGTAGTGGTCAAAAATAGAAAAGAATAAATCAATCCTTTTACAATCTGTTTCATACCTGTTTTTTGCTGTTATTATTTTGCCGCAAAAGTAGAGGTATGGGGTTACGCCTCTTTTACAAGCTTTTGAAGAAGCCATAACAAAGTTGTTTCAAAGCAATTACAAGTAGTGACGTCAGGGTTTGCTGCATCGTAAAAGAACTTTTTGCCCGTCGTTAAGGGTCGTGGCAAAAAGGTAAATATCTCCTCCTTCGGCTAGTTTGAGCCGTTTGCGCAGGTCGGCCACGGTAGCGGGGAAGTTGCGTACGGTGATATTGGCTTTACGTACATCGGCCAGTAGTTCCTTGACTTCACGCTTGCCGAAGCCACACCAGCCATCAATGCGGAACATACGGCCTGGAAAGTGAGGTAGGCATGTGTCTGCGGTGTAGAGGTGGCTGTTGGTATGCAATTTCTCTATCTTATATCTATGGGAGAGGCTGCGGAAAGCACCGGCTTTGAGCAGCGAGGCATTAGGCTCATAAAGGTAGGTACGGGGAGTATCAGTATGGCTGCATGGGGCTTCCTGCTCTTCACGGCGGGTGAAGGATAAGGTATCGTCAATGGTGGAGAGGTTGATACAACGAATGGGTACGTCATCTGCTTGGAAAACCTCGTTGCGGGCCAGTACCAGCAGTAGTTCTTTACATTCTCCTGCTACGGAGACCACGTGTGCCTCCATGACATGTTTTAGTGTATGTAGGGCCTGTGTCAGGTCAAGCATGGGCGATAGCTTTACCAATACACGGGCGGCCTTTTCCAGCAACAGGGGTTCAAGGGTGGCAACGTTAGGCTCACAGTCGGCAACCGCCACTGTCTTGCTGCCGTGTCCGTCCCGTCGGGCGGGGTCGAGATAAATCCAGTCCACGGTAGGCATCTGTTGTAGGTATTCCACACCGTCGGCATGGATAATTCGTGCTGTATCCAGTTCCAGTATAGGAAAATTATGTCGTGCTACGTTACACAGCATTTCTTGTCGTTCTACGTAAGTGGCTTGCTCGAAGTGGGGAGCTAAAAAAGAAAAGTCAATGCCGAAACCTCCCGTCAGATCTGCCAAAGATTGGCATGGTCCGTCATAATTGGCCAAGACCGAGGCCTTATAACGTGCTGTCACCTCCGATGAGCACTGTTCCATGGAGAGATGAGGTGGGTAGAGGATTCCTTCCTTGGCAGTCCATGTCGGTACCTTGGCTTTGGCCGTTTGCCAGCCCGCAATCTGTATCAGGGCAGTAGGCATGTCCACGAGTGGATATTTGCTGGCTTGCAGGGCCAGTGTACGCACATCTTCAAGTCGGTGCTCGGCAATAAATCGGAGAGTGGCTTCGGTTAGTGTCATAGGCGCTTGCTCTTTCAACAAAAAAGGCTCTATTCTGTTAAGAATGAGCCTTTTAGTTTGTGGACCAGCCTGGGCTTGAACCAGGGACCTCCAGATTATGAGTCTGTTGCTCTAACCAACTGAGCTACAAGTCCGGTGTATCCTTTCGGGGATAGCGGTGCAAAATTAGCACATTCCGTTGAATTATGCAAGGGATTGCAGGAAAAATGCTTTTCCTTTGGTTTTAGAAATTGTATTTCCGTTTAGGATTTTTGGGAAACCAGCCTTTTTTGACACGTTCTTCCTGCTCGAACACTTCTTTGATGGTCCAGAAGGAGGAGAAGGCGAATACACCCAACAGGGAAGAGAACAGGATGTTCTCCACGCAGATGGAAGCTACCACTCCTGCTATACCCAGCAGGAGGAAAACCCACCAGCAACGCGTACCCCAATAATACTCGGCCTTGACCACGACAGGGTGGAAGAAACCGATGATGAGGAAGGTGCAAATGCCGATGAAGAGACCTGAAAGGCCGAACTTACTTAGAATTTCCATAGTTAATCTTTGAGAATAGAAGTTTCCATGACAGCAGGTTTGATCTATGGACTATACACCTGCTGTCATGGAGACGGTTGTGGGGTTATTCCTGACAGATGGGAATTTCTTTTTTAATGCTCTGCTCCAGTGAAATTAGTGTCTCGGTAGCCGTAACGCCGGGTATTTCCTGCATCTTGTTGTTCAGCAGGTCCATCAGGTGCTCGTTGTCACGGGCATATACCTTGGTCAGCATGGTGTAGGGACCGGTGGTGAAATGGCATTCTACAATCTCGGGGATTTTATTCAGCTCAGCCACTACGGTTTTGTACATGGAGCCTTTCTCCAGCTTGATACCTACGTAGGTACAGGTACGATATCCCAGTGATTTGGGATTTACGTGGTAGCCGGAGCCTACAATGACGCCCAAATCAATCAATCGCTGTACGCGTTGGTGAATGGCGGCGCGTGACACGCCACACTCGGCTGCTACATCCTTAAACGGAATACGGGCATTTTGGGAAATGATTTCCAAAATTTGACGGTCCAGATTGTCTATTTTCTCCATAATATACGTTTGTAAGTTATTTGTTGTTATCAAATAGTAAGCAAATATAGGACTTAATTTTAATTTTATCTATAGAAGTGCAGGAAAAAATAGGGAAAAGTAAAAAAAGAAACGGATGAGACCGCTGTTTGGCAGCATTTGTCCCATCCGCTATGTTTGTCATTTTGACACGAAGGTGTCTGAATATTTATTTCTTTTTGCCGATACCTACCAGTTCTACTTCGAATATCAGGGTAGAGAAAGGTTTGATGTTTGCACCAGTAGCTCTTGAACCGTATGCCAGGTCGTAAGGGATATAGAGTTCCCACTTGGAACCTACAGGCATCATGGTCAGTGCTTCCGTCCATCCTTTGATTACTTGGTTGGCGCGGAAGGTAGCGGGCTGCGATTTACCATCTTTGTCTTTACGCTTGTAGGAGCTGTCGAACTCAGTACCGTCAATCAGCGTACCCTTATAGTTCACTTGTACATAACTGGTGTCGGCAGGAATTGCGCCTGTGCCTTTGGTCAGGATCTTGTATTGCAGGCCGCTTTCGGTTGTCACTACGCCTTCTTTAGCCTTGTTCTCTTCCAGGAATTTCTTGCCTTCGGCGATAACGTCGGCATATTGCTTCTCCAGTGCCTTTTCTCTTACGATTTCCATCTGAGTCTGCATATAGCCTTGGGCAAACATTTTGTCCATCTGGCCCTTGCCTACTACGCCGGCGATGAATCCTGCGAGCAGGTTTTCACGGCTGAGGCTCTGCGTGGAGTCATTGCCAAAAATCTGCTGGTTGAACCCTTCCACCCATTGCTTGCTGACCATCTGGCCTACCTGCAGACCGGTCATATAGGCTACGTCTTTCTGTTCAATCTTGATAGCGCCTTCGTTGAAGCCTTTGATGAATTCGGCCATCTGGGTGCTGTCAATGCCTTGCTGCATCAGGAACTGGTCGAGACCTTCCGTACGAGCCATACCGATGGCGTAAGAGAGTGAGTCAATGTCTGTTGACAAGTTGGCCTTGGGGGCCTGAGCCGTACAAGACGACAAGGCTGCCGCAGCGGCCAGCGTCATGATAAATGTTACTTTCTTCATTTTGTCTTTTGATTATTTTTATTTGGATAATATTTTCAGAAGTTCCACTTCGAAGATCAGCGTGCTGTGGGGCGGAATCATTTCGCCTGCGCCATGTGCGCCGTAGCCCAAGTCGCTGGGAATGTAGAGTTTCCATTTGGCGCCTTCGGGCATCAGCTGGAGAGCTTCCACCCAACCGGGGATTACCTGGCTGACACCGAATGTAGCAGGCTGGCCGCGCTTGATGGAGCTGTCGAAGAGGGTGCCGTCCACCAGCGTACCTTCGTAGTGGCATTGCACCTGGTCGTCTATTTTGGCATAATGGCCTACATTGCCTTCCTTAATTACTTCATATTGCAGGCCGCTGGGCAGGGTCACCACGCCCGGACGCTGCTTGTTTTCTTCAAGGAACTTCTTGCCCTTTTCGATGTTCTCGGCGTTGATGCGGGCTTCCATCTCTTCGAAATATTTGTTTACGATGTCGCGTGCTTCAGTGTGGGTGATTTCCGTCGGGTTACCGTTCAGCACGTCGCTGATGGCGCGTGCGAAATCATCTACTGAGATGCCCTTGGCACCCATGCTCAACAAGTTCTGACCTATACCCAGGCCGATTGCATAACTGAATTTGTCCATAGTTCTTATTTTATGAGTCGCAAAAGTACGGGTTTTATTTGAATGATAGTTGTTTGCAGCATTTAAAATTTCTTATTTATGTGATAACTTGGATATTCTTTTCTTATCTTTGGTGTACAAATGCTTAAAGAAAGGAGTACATGATGAAAAATCTGGTAGTATTGTCGGGTGCGGGCATGAGTGCCGAAAGCGGTATCAGTACCTTCCGCGATGCGGGCGGCCTGTGGGACCGCTATCCTGTGGAGCAGGTGGCCACTCCCGAGGGATATGCGCGCAATCCCGAACTGGTCATCAACTTTTATAACGAGCGGCGCAGGCAACTGCTTGACGTGAAGCCCAACGAGGGACACATCGGCGTGGCGCAGCTGGAAAAGGATTTCAATGTGACGGTCGTCACGCAGAACATTGACAATCTGCACGAGCGGGCAGGTAGTACGAAGGTCATTCATCTGCATGGCGAACTGACGAAAATGTGCTCCAGCCGTGATCCTTATGACCAGCGTTATATCAAGGAGCTGAAGCCCGAGGAGTATGAAACCCGCGCGACCGACCGTGCGGGCGATGGCAGCCCCCTGCGCCCTTTCATCGTGTGGTTCGGCGAGGCTGTGCCCGAGATTGAGACGGCCATCGGCTACGTGGAGCAGGCCGACATCTTCGTCATCATCGGCACGTCGATGAATGTCTATCCTGCCGCCGGATTGCTTCACTACGTCCCTGCCCGAGCCGAGGTTTACCTCATCGATCCCAAGCCTGTGGATACGCACAGCACACGCCCGATACATGTCATTCAAAAAGGAGCATCCGAAGGGGTGAAGGAATTACGTACTTTGCTGGGTTGTGGAGCTTTCTGATAATCTTGTGAGTATATGAAAACTTTGCCCCAGGCATTGCCTGCGGGAAAAGCATTGTTTTCCATCAAAGAAAGCAATGCTTTTTTTCGTACAAAACATTGCTTTCTCCGAAGGAAAACATAACCTGCTTTGGGGATACAGAAAGTAAGGTATGGTGAGGTTCGGAATTTCTCTTTCGTTTACTTCTTCAGCAGTAGGCGCAGGACGAACCACAGGTGGAAGGTTATGGTACTCACCCAGCCGTAGTGGTGGGTCATGATACGGAAGCGTTCCTTGAGCGAGGCTTTATGATTGCGTGTCGTCATGCCTTCGGCCAGGTAGTCGATGAGGGTGAGATGGGTATTGTGGAGCACTTTCGCCTTCTTCATGATTTTGATACACCAGTCGAAGTCTGCCGAGAAGCGGTAGCGCAGATCATAGGGTATGGCTAATTCGCGCTTGGCGAAGAAGGCTTGGTGGCACACGAGCATCCCCATTCGGAAACTTTTCCATGTTAAAACGTCAGGGGACGAGAGGCGGCGCATACGCAGGAAGTGGCCTGCGTGATCAACGAGGGCCGTCTCGCCGTAGAGTACGTCGGGCAGTTGTGTACCGTGTATGGAGTGTACTATCTGTTGCAAAGTATCGTCCTCGTGGAAGCTGTCACCTGCATTCAGGAAGCACAGGTAGTCGCCCGTAGCCAGACGGATGCCCTTGTTCATGGCGTCGTAAAGCCCTCTGTCCGGCTCGCTGACAACGATGGCAATACGTTCGCGGTAGCGGTTCACGATGTCCATCGTTCGGTCCTTCGAGGCACCGTCCACGATGATGTACTCTACGTGGTGGTAGGTTTGCGAAATGACACTTTGGATGGTGTCTTCGATGGTCGCCTCGGCGTTGTAGCAGACGGTGATGACGCTGAATTTCGGGGTGGGGTGGTTATGCATTGCTTCCAGTCGCTTTGTTATAAAGGTCGATGTATCGTTTGGCTACGCTACTTTCTGAATAGTGGCTGACCGCCTTGCGGCTGGCTTGTTCGCAGAGGTTGGGGTAGTCGGGGTCAGTTAGTGCCCAGTAGATGCCGTTGGCAAAGTCGTCGGACGACTTGTATTGGGCCACGTAACCGTTGTGCAGGTGGTCTATCATCTCGGGGATGCCGCCCACGTTGAAGCCTACGCAGGGCGTACCGCAGGCCATGGCTTCCATGATGGTGTTGGGCAGGTTCTCCTCCAGCGAAGGGGTGACGAAAAGATCGACGGCGTTATAGATGTCAACTAACTGGTGTTCGTCGTACACGAAATCCAGCGGATAGACTTTGAAGGGTAGTAAGGCGGCCAATTGTTCAGATTGTTTGCCGAAAGCAACGACAGCCAGTTTGTCTTTTAGTTCAGGATGTTTGTCTGCCAGTATGTTGCACGATTCAATCAAGTAGTCAATACCCTTGCGCTTGTCTGTGATTTTGACGGAGCCGAAGAGGATGAGGCGTTTGTCTGAGGGGAGCCTCAAACGCTCGCGTGCGGCAATCTTGTTATGCGGTTTGAACAAGTTGATGTTCAGTGGATTGGGAATGCAGACAATCTTGTGGCCTGTAGTGAGTGCGCTTTGGCGGGCCTTTTCTTCCAGCCAATGGCTACACGTGACGAAGGTCAGTGGGTAGTCGTGGTAGAGCCGTTGCTTGCGGCGGAAGATGCGGTAGGAGAGGTCGTGTCGATGACCTCCTCCATAGAGGAAAGGGCATGAACCGCATTCTTGCCGATAGCCTTCGCATTCGCGTGCGTGGTGGCAAATACCGGTGCAGGGCCACATGTCATGCATCGTCCAGACGACTGGCTTGCCCGAAGCCAGTATCTTTTCGATGTTTTTCAGCGAGAGCATACCTTGGTTAATCCAATGCAGGTGGATGACGTCAGCCTGTTGGAATTCGGGCAGGGAGGTGATATCGGTGCCTGCATTCGCAATGTCCACGGCAAAAAGATTGTTCTTTTTGAAACGATTGGCTTTCCAGATGACGATACGTTCCCATACGAACTTCCATACCAGTTGCCAACTACGTCGCAAGGCGATGACTGTTATCTGCTCTGTCTGCTTGTCGCGTACAAGCAGTTTGGCCTTGATTCCGTTGTTTTTCAGGGCTTCCGTCAGGCGGCTGGCAGCTATGGCTGCTCCGCCGATGCGTTCGGATGTGTTGATTAACAGGACTCTCATATGGCTTTTCCGAATTGTTGTGGCAAAAGTAGTGCTTTTATGGTGATTTCGAATATAAAAGTCTCCGTTTTTTTAGCCTGTAAATGGCAAACTCCGTATCTTTGCATCACTATTCTAACATGATGTAATATGGGTGAAAAAGGATTGAAATGGTTGGAGTCGCTTTGGCAGTGCTTTCTGAGTCTGGTGAAAATCGTGTTGCAGTCAAGGCGAAGCATGCCGCTCCCGTCGGATTTCGGGGAAACGGACGAGCTGCTGATATTGGCCAACGGTCCTTCACTGAAGAAGACGGTGGAGGAGAAGGCCGATTTCTTGCGAGGCAAAACGTTGCTGGCGGTGAACTTCTGCGTCACCTCACCCATGTTCGAGCAGCTGCGCCCCCGGCTTTACCTGATAGCCGACCCGCTCTTTTGGATTGTGCCCGAGAAGCGTGAGCAGCTCTTCGGTACCCTGGCCGAGAAGACTACCTGGGACATGTATTTCTTTGTCCCTTCTCGGGCGTTGAAGAACAAGGAATGGCAGCCGATTCTGGCCGGTAATCCCCATATCAAGCTCTGCATCTATAACACCACGCCTATCGAGGGTTTCCAGCCCTTCTGCAACTGGGTGTTCCGTCGGGGATGGGGTGTGCCCCGTCCGCACAATGTGTTGATCCCCTCTATAGCCATTGCTCTCCGTCTTCCTTTTCGGCGCATCTATCTGGCGGGAGCCGACCATTCGTGGCTGCCTGAAATACATGTGACAGATGATAACGTAGTGCTGATGCATCAGAAACATTTTTACGACGAAAACAAGTCGAAGGCGGCTACCGTTACCCAGGAAAACTTGCATAGCGCACGCCTCTATACTATCCTCTACCATATGTATGTGGCCTTTAAATCCTACTTTGTGCTTGAGGCCTATTCGCGTAGCTTGGGTAAGGAAATCATTAACGTCACTCCTGGCAGTTACATTGACGCTTTCAAACGAATGAAGATATGAAAGACGGAATTATCATTCAGGCACGCACCGGCTCTACTCGGTTGCACAACAAGATACTGCTTCCTTTTTATGGCAAGCAGCGCATCATTGACATCCTCATCGAGAACATCCGCCAGAGCTGTCCCGACAAGCGGGTGATATTGGCTACAACTGTCCGTCCACAGGACGACGTGCTGGAGCAGGTGGCTCGTGAGGCAGGTATTGATTGTTTCCGCGGTGACGAGGATAATGTGCTCGACCGTTTCATCCGTGCCGCCGAGGCGTTTGGACTCGACCGTTTCATCCGCGTCTGCTCAGACAATCCTTTTTTGCGGCCCGACACTTTCCAAACGTTCTTTGACGTTTCTGACGAGGCTTCGGCTGACTATATCGCCTACGGCTTTGCCGACGGACGGCCTACTATCAAGTCTCACTTGGGGCTGTTTGCCGAACTCACTACAACGGAAGCCTTACGTCGTGCCGCTTCGCTCACGCAAGAGAAACTTTATATCGAGCATGTCACTATCTATCTTTATACTCATCCTGCCGATTTCCGTGTCAGGTTGTTGCCTTTGCCTGAAGAACTGGAGGGAAGATTCGATTTGCGTTTCACGCTGGACACGATGGACGATTTTCTCTTGCTTCAACGACTTTACACAGAGTGGTATGAGCAGACCGACCGAAGTTTGCATGCCCTGCTTCGGCTGGTGGAGGCACATCCTGAGTATCGGGAGAAAATGCTGGAGAACATAGCTCGTAACGAAAAATAACGAAATAATGAGTACTTATATTATAGGAGAAATCGGACAGAACCACAATGGCTCTGTTGACATAGCCAAGTTGATTGTTGACTTGGTATCGCGCCCCGTACGCGAGGAAGTGTTCGGCATTGACCTGCGCCCCATGGATGCAGTGAAGATGACCAAGCGCGATTTGAACGAAGAACTCACCGCCTCGCAGATGAACCGTCCCTACGATTCACCACATTCCTTCGGGCGTACGTACGGCGAGCACCGTGCTTTTCTGGAGCTGACCGATGAGGAACATTTCGAAGTCTATAAGCATGCCAAAGCACTTGGTTTGGACTTTGTGGAGACACTCTGCTCGGTGGGTTGCCTGTCGTTGCTGAAGTTGTTCACGCCAGACCGCCTGAAGGTGGCCAGCCGCGACCTGACCAACCTTCCCCTGCTGGAGGCGATGGCGGAGACGAAAATCCCCATCATTTTGTCCACCGGTATGGCAGGCCGTAAGGAACTGGATGATGCGCTGGAGGTCATCACGCGCTATCACGACAACATTGCCATCCTGCACTGCGTGTCGCAATATCCCACTGCGCCGGACAACCTGAACCTGCGCACCATTACTTACTTGAAGCAGCACTACGGCCAATACACCATTGGATTCTCTGACCATACCATCGGCATCGCCGCACCTGTGGTAGCCGTTGGCATGGGGGCGGAAATCATCGAGAAGCACATTACTATCGATCGTCGCATGAAGGGTACCGACCAACAAGGTTCACTTGGACCGGACGGCGTGAACCGTATGATCCGTGACATTCGCATCGCCGAACGTTGGCTAGGCCGGGAGGAACTTTACATCGATCCCGCCGTTTCTGCCGCCAAGGTGAAGCTGGAACGTTCCATCGCTACGCGTCGTGACCTGCAGCCGGGAGATGTCATCACCGAGGCCGATCTTCATCTGCTTAGTCCCGGCGACGGCTTTAAGTGGGCCGAACGAGACCAAGTGACGGGCCGTCGGGTGAAGAACTTTATTCCCCGCAACGAGATTGTTTATCCGAAAGACATTGAATGACCGATTATCAGTTGGCATAAATAAATTTCCTATGAAACTACTGGCTGTCGTTGTCCTCTATTATCCAGATGAAACTGTATTGGCTAATATAAGGACTTATTTGTCGGGGGTGGATTGTCTGCTTTTGTGGGATAATACGCCTGGCGATAGTATCGACAAGGAACGGCAAAGGTCTCTCCAGACTCTTGAGAAGTCCGTCTATATGAGCAATGGAAGCAATGCGGGTATCGGGGCGGCCTTGAATGGGGCTGTCGATTATGCGCGGCAACATGGCTTTACCCATCTGGTCACTTTCGATCAGGATAGTAGCTTTGCATCTGATGACTTCTTGTGTTATTTGGAGGCAGTTCGTAATTACGGTAGAGATGTCCGCGCTATCTTTTCGACGAATTACTTTATCAAATCGCAGCAGGCTCCGTTATATCCAGTGGAGGACGCGGTTGTGGAAGTTCCTTCGGCCATGACTTCAGGAAGCCTTTATCCGCTTTCTCTTTTTGACGAGTTGGGTGGGTTTATGTCCGATTTGTTCGTGTGGGGTATTGATTGTGAATTTTGCTGGAGGGCAGCACGGTATCAGATACCTACATTGTGTTTCAAGAATATCTTGCTTCAGCATGACTTGGGATATCAGAAACGCAAGCGTCGTCTGTTGGGTAAGGAAGTATTTCCCAATGAATATCCTCCCGCCCGCACCTATTATAATGTACGTAATGGTATTGTGCTGCATCGACTTTATCCTGAGTTTATTAATCTGAGGGCGCATTTGCGTTATCATCTGTACAAGCGTGTAGTGTTCGTGTTGTTGTATGAAGACAGGAAGATGGCTAAGTTGAGGGCTTTGTGGTTGGGATGGCTGGATGGACATCGGGGAAAGCTGGGTGTGAGGAAGGATTTGTAAATAAGAGAAAGGTTAGGAGATATGTTACCGAAATTAGTGATTACCGATATCGACGGTGTTTGGACAGACGGCGGTATGTACTATACGGCCCAAGGGGACGTGATGAAACGTTTTAGCGTGAAGGACGGTTGGGGTGTGGCTTTCTTACGAAAGTTAGGTATTCCTGTAGCGATTCTGACGGGTGAGGATACACAAATTGTCAGGCGGCGTGCTGAGAAACTGAAGATTGCCTATTGCTATTTGGGCGTGAAGGATAAGGTGACACAGGCAGAAGAATTGTGCCGCGAACTGGGTATTAGCTTTGATGAAGTGGCCTTTATCGGTGATGATCTCAACGACTTGCCCCTGCTTCGTAAGGTAGGTTTCAGCGCTTCGCCTGCTAATACACCGGACTATGTGAAACGTGAGGTGCATTATGTCACACATGTCCGCGGCGGTGATGGCGCTTTTCGCGAGTTTGTGGAGAAACTGCTGGCCGATAATGGGGTGTTGGAGGAAACGGTCGCTTCGTTTTTGTAGGTGAAGTTGTTCTATCTGATACGGGGCAGAGGGATGAAATAGGAACAGACAGCGCGGGCTTTTTTCAACAAGTTGAAGGTACGCCGTTTCCATATTGTTTGACTGTTGGGGCGCAACGTTTCAAGTCGTTTTTCCACTTCGTTATGATCCCATTCGGGACGTATGATCAGCAGACGTTTTTCCAGCTCTTCGGCTTCGTCGGTCAATTTGGCCTGGCGGCAGTGGTATAGCTCGTTCAGACTGAAACGGGTGTGGGCATCGCGTAGCAGTTCGCAGACATCAGGACGCGTTTCCCTAAAGTGTTCGATGAGTAGTTCACGTACTTTCAAGCCGATGTCTAGCTTGGCGTAGGCTTTGTTTCGGCTCCAGATAGCACGACTGTGTTGGCGGTAAACGGCCATCGGACGTTTCATGTAGTGGATGCGTCCGTGGGCGGCGTTGAGCATGTGGATGGCGTAGTCGTAGGTGCTCACTTGGGGGAACCAGTCGGGTAAACGGCCAAACAGACCGCGGCGGAACAGGACCGATACATTTGAGATAAAGTTGCTTTTGGCCAGGTCGCAGATGTCTGTGTCAACTTGTTGGTGTCCGTTACTTAGACTTTTGGTACCGCTGTCAGCGTAATAGTTAATGACACGGTGGAAGCAGGTAGAGAAGTCGGGGTGCTCATCTAAGAAGTCAACTTGTCGTTGCAGTTTCGTTTTGTCCGTCCAAAAATCGTCACCCTCACAGATGGCGATGTAGGTGCCGCGACACAGGTCGTAGGTGGCCATGAAATTGCCGATAAGGCCCAGGTTCTGTTCGCGATCCACCAGCATGATGCGTTCTGGGTAGCGTAATTTCCATACTTGGCACCGTTCGGCCGTTCGATCGGTACTGGCGTCATTTCCGATGACCAGTTCGAAGTCGAAGTCGGTCTGTTGCAGCATGACGCTGCGTATGGCTTCGTCGATGTAATTTTCCTGATTGTATGTCAGCATCAGGACGCTGACTTTGGGGCACTCTTTCATACGATTTTCTTCTTTTTGAACAGATACTGGATGCTTTCGTAGAATATCTTCGAACGGAGGCGCCACATGAGCAGCACGTACAGGGCGGCGGCCATTGCGATTTTGGCTCCGAGGCGCAGGTACAGGTTGCCGATGTCGCGGGTGGCCGCCCATGTGGCGGTCATTACGGCGAACGTCACCAGCAGATAAGGCGCGATGTCCTTCAGCACATCCCGCAGGCGGATACCGGCATGCTTGTGGGCGAAATGCTGCCACACACCCAGCCACAGGATGTTGGCCGTAGTAAAGGCGATGAGCATCGTGTGTAGCCCGTAGGGATAGCTTGCCCAGACACAGAGTAGCTGGAAGGCACCCAGGCAGATGGTATTCCACATATAGATGTTCGGCCGGCCCAAGCTGTTGAGCAGGTTCGAGTAGAGCGTGGATACGGGCATGAAAGCGCCCCACACGCAGAGGATCTGCATTACCGGCGCGCAGGATAACCACTTGTCCGTGATGGTGATGACAATCAGCTCTTCGGCTACAAGTCCCAGACCGAACATGGCGGGCAGGCTGACGAATGCTGTGAAGCGCAGCATCTTGTGAAAGATGTGTTGCAGGCGAACTGGATCACCCGAAGCTTCGCGAAACACGGGTTGTCCCACGCTATTGACCATGCCGGTTACGGTGGAGTAGCCCATCGTGGTCCATTTGCTTCCTTGTGTGTAGTAGCCCACCTGCTGCAACGTGTAGAAGCGGCCCAGCAGGACGGAGAAGATGTTGTTGTTGACGTGCGTGAAGATGGACGTGAACAGCAGTTTGCTGCTGAAGGGCAACATGTCGAGCAGGGCTTTCCTGCTGAACGAGAAGGTAGGCCGCCAAGGCGAGCGTAGCCAGATGAGCAGGGCGTTCATGCCAGAATAGACAACTGTCTGCACGGCAATGCCCCAACTGCCCCAGCCGCAGTAGGCACACGTGACGCCTACGATACCTGAGACGATGATGGCGGCAATTTGTATCTGGCTGCGTTCCTTCACCATCAAGTTACGGAAGTAGTAGGCTAGCGGAGCTGCCGTTGTGCTGCCCACCAGGAAGCTGAGGAACAGGAAACGGGCCAGGGAAGCCAGTTCGGGCGTGTGGTAGAAGCGGGCGATGAGCGGCGCGCAGGCGAACAACAGCAGGTAGAGTGTCCCACCTACGGTGATGTTAAACCAGAACACAGCGTTGTAGTCATCGTGGCGCACCTCCTTCTTGTTGACGATGGCCAGGATGAATCCGCTTTCGGCGAAAATGCCCGCAAGGGCGGAGAATATGGTGAGCGCGCCCACCATGCCGTAGTCGGCGGGTGTCAGCAGCCGGGACAGAAAGATGCCAAAGGCGAGATTGAGCAACTGCAGAGCGCCGTTGCCAATCCCGCCCCATAGCAAGCCTTTGGCGGTTTTTTCTTTCAGTGACGGTTGGGACATCGTTATTTCACTTCGCTACCCGGCTTCACCTCGCGCAACACGGAGGTTACAGCCAGCGAGCCGTCATAGTTCTCGGCAGAAAGAATCATGCCTTCGCTGACGAGGCCGTTCTTGAACTGGCGCGGAGCCAGGTTGGCAATGAACAATACCTGTTTGCCCACCAGTTCTTCGGGTTTGTAGTGCTGGGCGATACCGCTGACGATGGTGCGGTTCTCCAATCCGTCGGCAATCTTGAACTGAAGCAGCTTCTTCATCTTGGGTACGGCCTGGCACTCGAGTACAGTACCTACACGGATATCAAGTTTCTCGAACTCTTCGAACGAAATGACGGGCTTGATGGGATTAGCCTTGTAGTTGGCTGCTTCGTTGGCCTTCTTCGTGGCGAGCAGCTTGTCCACCTGTGCCTGGATGGCTTCGTCGTCAATCTTCTCGAACAGCAGTTCGGGTTCGCCCAGTTTGTGTCCGGCAGCCAGCAGGTCGGTGCGGCCCAGGTTGGCCCAGTCGAAGCTTTCCATGTTCAGCATGTGGCGCAGGCGTTCGCTGCTGAAAGGCAGGAACGGCTCGAAGGCGATGGCCAGGTTGGCCGTCAGCTGAAGGGCGATGTGCAGGATGGTCTGCACGCGGCCCATGTCGGTCTTGGCCAGTTTCCAAGGCTCGGTGTCGGCCAGGTATTTGTTACCGATGCGGGCCAGGTTCATGGCTTCCTTCTGTGCGTCGCGGAATTTGAAGACGTCGAGCAACTTCTCCACTTCGGTCTTCACATCGGCAAATTCCTTCAGTGTGTCGCGGTCGTAGTCGGTCAGTTCGCCACAGGCGGGCACTACGCCGTCGAAGTATTTCTTGGTGAGCTGCAGGGCACGGTTCACGAAGTTGCCATAGACGGCCACCAGCTCGTTGTTGTTGCGTGCCTGGAAATCCTTCCACGTAAAGTCGTTGTCCTTCGTCTCGGGTGCGTTGGCGGTGAGCACGTAACGCAGCACGTCCTGCTTGCCGGGGAAGTCCTGCAGGTATTCGTGCAACCACACGGCCCAGTTGCGTGAAGTCGATATCTTGTCGCCTTCCAGGTTCAGGAACTCGTTGGAGGGCACATTGTCGGGCAGGATGTACGAGCCTTCGGCCTTCAGCATGGCGGGGAAGACGATGCAGTGGAACACGATGTTGTCCTTGCCGATGAAGTGGACGAGACGTGTTTCAGGGTCTTTCCACCACTTCTCCCACGAGTCGGGCAGCAGTTCCTTGGTGTTGCTGATGTAGCCGATGGGAGCGTCGAACCACACGTAGAGCACCTTACCTTCGGCACCTTCTACGGGCACGGGGATACCCCAGTCGAGGTCGCGGCTCACGGCACGCGGCTGCAATCCCATGTCGAGCCACGACTTACACTGGCCATAAACGTTGGGACGCCATTCCTTGTGGTCTTCCAGAATCCACTGGCGCAGCCAGCCTTCATGCTTGTCCAGCGGGAGGTACCAGTGTTTGGTCTCCTTCATCACGGGTGCGCTACCGCTGATGGCACTCTTGGGATTGATAAGCTCCGTGGGGCTCAGCGTGGAACCGCACTTTTCGCATTGGTCGCCGTAGGCTCCTTCGGCGTGGCAACGGGGACATTCGCCGGTGATGTAGCGGTCGGCCAGGAAAGTCTTGGCTTCCTCGTCATAGTATTGCATGGAGGTCTTCTCGATGAACTCACCCTTGTCGTAGAGCTTGCGGAAAAAGTCGGAAGCTGTCTTGTGATGTATCTCCGAAGAAGTACGACCATAAACATCGAACGAGATGCCGAACTCCTTGAACGAGTCGCGGATCAGTGTGTGATAGCGGTCCACCACGTCCTGAGGCGTACAGCCTTCCTTCTTGGCGCGGATGGTGATGGGTACCCCGTGCTCGTCGCTTCCGCCGATGAAGATGACGTCCTCCTTTTTGAGGCGCAGGTAGCGCACGTAGATGTCGGCGGGGACGTAAACGCCGGCCAGGTGTCCGATGTGGACGGGACCGTTGGCATAGGGCAGGGCCGATGTCACGGTGGTACGTTTGAATTTCTTTTCCATATCGTTGTTTTCCTTTAATTGACTGACTGTATGGGCACAAAGATACGGCTTTTCTTGCAAATTATCCATACTTCCCAAATCTTTCCAGTTTTGGTCTCTATCTTTGTCGTACTAAATAAGGGTTGGGGACTGGCTTTCGGCAGTTTCTTTCCATGTATAAAATGAACAATTACAATTATAATTTAAAAAAGAGTCACAATGAAAGTAAGAAATTTGTTAGCGTTTCTCCCGATGTTGCTGGGAGTGTTGTTATTGTCAAGCTGCGACGACGAGAAGAAGATTGATTTTGCAGATCTGCCGAGCCAGGCACGCTCTTTCGTGGAAACCTACTTCCCTGATGTTGATATCCTGTCTGTTATTCAGGAGAAGGACGACGGGCGGAAGGAGTATCAGGTGAAGTTGTCCGACGGTACGGATATGGAGTTCGATGAAGCTGGGGCATGGATCAGCATCGAGTGTTATTTCAGTTCCCTGCCCGAAGGCATTTTGCCTGCAAATGTCACGGCCAAGGTCTATGAACTGCATCCTGAAGGCTACATCAATGGTGTGGACAAAGAGCTGGGCGGTTATCTCGTGGAAGTGACGGCTGCCGACGGTATCGACTGGGACATGAGGTTTAACGCTCAGTTCGAGTATGTTTCGCAGAGTCAGGACAGGAATGACTGACAAGTGTACAAAAGGTTGTGCCGGAACTCCGGCACAACCTTTCTTTATGTAGAAAGCCCTATGTCTGTCATTTCAACAGATAGAAGCAGGAAGTTGTGAAGAAATTCCGCACGTAGGGAATGCAGGCAATGAGTGTCGGCAACCTGCGGGGTTTTAACCCGAATTTCACTTCGTAATGGGGATTTATGAAGTAGAGCTGCCTGTCTGCGAGGGTAAACTCCTGCTTCGCCATTTTCTCGAACAGCTCTATCGGTGTCCGTGTTTGTTTGATGGAAAGCAGTTCTTCGATGCGTGCTTGGGTTTCGCCTCCCGCTTTTAGGATGCCTTTGTAGAGTGGGGAAGGCAGCAGGTGGATGAAGGGCAGGTGGGATATTACTTTGTTCCTGCATATTTGCTGATGTCCGCCGAAGGGCATCTGCCAAGCTGGAAATGACATGAAGACAATGCCTCCAGGTTTGAGGTAGTGCCTCAAGCCGGACAGGAAAGCTGCTTTCCGTTCGATATGTTCGATGACGTCGTGGCAAAGAATCAGGTCGAACGAATGTTCCAGTCCTTTCAGAAGGAAGATGTCCGAAGCAATGAACGTGCCTTGTGCTTGTTGCTCGGCAAAGAAGCGGATGGCATCTTTTATCCTGTTCTCAGACAGGTCCACTCCGGTGACGTTGCATCCTGTTTCGGCAAAGGGCAACAGGTTGCCGCCGTCGCCGCATCCCACTTCCAATACGTTCATTCCCCTTTCCATCCGTTTGAAGCGGGCAATGTAAGGCAGGTAATATGTCCGGCTCGTCAAGGCAAGCTCCTTGAAGTATAGCTCTCTGTTGTGTTGGCGTTCTTGCATATCGGTCTGTTACAAATGCGACAAATAATTTTTTTTCATGACATCATGAATGATTGATTTGCCGCAAATGTAAGAGGGTTGCCTTTGTTTATGGATGAAATGCAATATGCAAATTGTACGCTTTTGTTTATCGTACTTTTCGGGTGTACGCAAAAAGTACGCTTCCTTAAAATGTGCTTATAAAGTTATCCCACTGTTCCGGTGTGCCATCTTTCCCCATTACTTTGCTATACAGTCTTTTGCGGATAGAACTGATGGCTTGTCTGCTGCGTATGGTGATAAATGCGATTTGGGCTGGAGACAAACCTATTTTGATTAAGACGCAAACTTGTATCTCTATTGTTTTCATCGGGTAAAGTTCGAGGAGACGCGTGGTAAACTGATTGTATGCCTCGTCAACGGCACACATTAATTCCTTCCAGTCGTCATTGCCAATCTTTTCATCGCTTCCCTGAACTGCAAAATGAAACTTTTTGTAAATGTCGGAGTGTTTTAAGGCTAATTCCGATTGTTTCTGCACTCTTTGGGTAGCTGTTATTTGTTCATTGGTTTTTTCTATTAAGGATTTTTGAGCTTTTAGCAAGTCTTGCTGTAACTGGTCTTTCTCTATTTCTGCTTTGTGCAGGGAAAGTTCCAGTACCTTGATTTGTTCTTTGTTTTTTTCCAGATACGTGTTGCTTTGCGCATATCTATGTTTAATCCTTTCTTGTTTGACAAGTCGTTGTTGCTCTTTCTTTTTACGGAATTGGTGATAAGCAATGAAGAGGAAAACAAGAGATAGAAGTGAGAAAATAAGAAGAATATTCCACAGTTTGTAGTTGGCTGCTTGGCGTTGTAATTTGCTGTTTTCTTTCTCTTTTAGTTGATAATTGTACAAGGCTTGTACTTTCCTGACGGTTTCCGACTGGGTGATGGATTGCAGTGTATCCGAGTATGCCAAGAAATCTTTGAAATATAATAAGGCTTCTTTGTATTTCCCTTTACGTTGCGCTATATTGGCTAATCCTTGATAGGCTCCTGCCTTGTGAAGGGTGCTATTTACAGACAATAGTTGGGAATAATAGTATTCTGCTGAGTCCAGTTGGTTGGTATAATAGTAATAACGGGCGGTTGTGGCACAGTATGGAGGACGATTATGAGCTTCAAAGTCCCGCCCGGCGATTTGCAAGGCTTGGTATGCTTCTTGATACATGCCTAATTTGCTGTAATATCCCGACAGTTCCCTGTTGACCATGCTTTGTAGATGGTTGCTTTTGATCGTCTTTGCCAAGTAACCCGCTTGCTTGTAATAATATATGGCGCTGTCTGTTTGTTGCAGTGTACTAAATGAACGTCCGATATCGCGCAGGTCATAGACCATTCCCGTGCTGTCGTTTGACAGTTGGTTATACTTATATGCTTCTTTGAATACTTCCGGCGTTTTATCGTATATATCTTGGTATAGATAAAGATACCCCATTTGGCTGTATATACGGCTTTTTAGTTGGTAATTACCGTTTTGGTCTGAAGACGCATCTATAGCCTTCTGTAAATATTCCAGTGCCTGCGGCGCATCCCCCAAATCTCGATATACCCGCCCTGCATAGTAGTATGTTTCCGGCAATCGCTCCCGGTCTTTTCTCTCTTCGTAATATTTCACAACAGTCTTGATAAGGCTGTCAGAGGTATGTGTAATGTATGCTTTGTCCTTGGCCTTGATTGTCAGTAGCTGGTAGTACATTTGTGTGGCTTGGGGTTCAAACGCCATACTTCTTTTAAGTTCTTCCAGCAAGATGACCGCACTGTCTGGATTATTGTGGATTAACGAGTCGGCAACCCGAAGACTTTGCGGATAGGGCTTGTTGGTGCAGGCGCAAATGCACATCAGTAACAATATGGGAAACAGTAGTCTGACTTTTTTCACAGTTATATTTATTTATCATGCTGCAAAAATAAGCTTTTTCTGCAAAATACGGCTGTTCTTCGAGATACTTCCTGGGGCTGTCAAAGAAAATGTTCGCTTTTTGCAAACGTTGGGAAAGCGATTTTCTGCTACTTCCGATAACCAGTTGAAATAAAGTTCACGCTGTTATACGCATACTTATACGCATCAGCCATGATAACGGCTTCTGCGGGATACGCCTCCTTCGCATACGCATACAGATCGGCGAACTCCGCTTCCAATGTCCGTGAACGGACGATGTTCGACCAGTAAAAGAACCAGAACTGAAAACGATGCCCGATACGCAGTCGGGATAAACAGGTGAAAATCCCCTTCCGGCTTTCGCCGTCGGCAGACAATGCCTCACCCACCAACTCTCTAAGATAGTTGGGGGCATCTGCATCCAATTCGCCGCCGATGCAAAGGTTTACCAGACGTTCGCAGTATTCATCCGTCGGTATCGCCTTTGCCATTTCCCCCAAAGCGTGTACATGCTTGTTGGCCCTGTCATAGAAAGGTGCTCCGTATTGATAGGTCGCGATGAACTCCATCCAATTTTTGGGGAAGGCATCGAAAAAGACCCGTTGGTTGGCTGGTGAGCTCTCCTGCTGCCATGCGGCATAGGCCTGAGCCAACTTCGTTGTGTCAACAGATACATACTGCGCTTTCGCATAAAGGGAAGTACACAATACCAAATAGATTACAAATGACTTTCTCATAAAGGAAATGAATTAAAGATTTCACTATTCATACGCTTCCGGTCGGATACGCGTTTTAATGGTTCTCAAATTATTAAGTCCCGAAATATATGCAATTTCACGGATAAATACAAGGTTTGCTTGTCACTATTCTATAACCGTTTCGTTACTACATTACGAAGCGCAGCGTGGCACCTTTATGAAACGTAGGCCGACACCCTGACGAAGCGTAGCGTGACATCACTAGAAAACAGACGTTTTTTCCCCAGTGGGGAAAAATCTCTCTAACCGGGCAGTTTGGACTCGCTAACTATGGACTTTAGAGCGCTAAAGTGGATAGTTAGCGGACCAAAGTAGATAGTTAGCGGGCTAAAGTTGATCGTTGGAGAAGCCGGGATAAACAAAGGAAAGCAGTTTGTCTGTTTCTGCCTTCACGCTTTCACAGGTATACAAACTGCTGTCTATGAGCAGCTTCCCGTGAAAGATAGCGGTGAAAGCGTGAAGGCAGAGAAGTTAAGCTGTGACGGAACTGAAGTTAAGCAGAAAGAGCGCTGATGGTTGGCTATTTCGGTTTAATTACTAACTTTGCGGGTGGAACCAATAAAAACATGTGGTTATGATAACAAGTCAACTGCTGCACCCCGCGAGCATCGTCGTGGTCGGTGCGTCCAACAATGTCCACAAGCCCGGAGGGGCTATCCTGAAAAACCTCATTAGTGGCGGCTACACAGGCGAGCTGCGCGCCGTCAACCCCAAAGAACAGGAAGTGCAAGGCATCCGCGCCTATGCCGACGTGAAGGATATTCCCGATACTGACCTGGCCATCCTGGCCATCCCTGCTCCGCTGTGCCCCGACGCGGTGGAGACGCTGGCGGCCGAGAAGCACGTGCGCGCCTTCATCATCCTCTCCGCCGGCTTCGGCGAGGAAACGCACGAGGGGGCGCTGCTGGAGGACCGCATCCTCGAGACCGTCAACCGCTACGGCGCCTCGCTCATCGGCCCAAACTGCATCGGCTACATGAACTCGTGGCACCACAGTGTCTTCAGCCAGCCCATCCCCCAACTGCATCCGCAGGGCGTGGACCTCATCTCCAGCTCGGGCGCCACGGCGGTGTTTATCCTCGAAAGCGCCGTGACCAAGGGCCTGCCCTTCTGCTCCGTCTGGTCGGTGGGCAACGCCAAGCAGATCGGCGTGGAGGACGTGCTGCAGTACATGGACGAGCATTTCGACCCTGTGCGCGACTCGCGCATCAAGCTGCTCTATATCGAGAGTATCGGCGACCCCGACCGCCTGCTCTTCCATGCCTCGTCGCTTATCAAGAAGGGCTGCCGCATCGCCGCCATCAAGAGCGGAAGCAGCGAGAGCGGCAGCCGTGCGGCCAGTTCGCACACGGGCGCCATCGCCAGCAGCGACTCCGCCGTCGAGGCCCTTTTCCGCAAGGCGGGCATCGTGCGCTGCTATTCGCGTGAGGAGCTGACCACCGTGGGCTGTATCTTCACCTTGCCCGAACTGAAGGGCAAGAACTTTGCCATCATCACCCATGCCGGCGGGCCGGGCGTGATGCTGACCGATGCCTTGAGCAAGGGTGGCTTGAACGTACCGCGACTCGAAGGCCCCTTGGCCGACGAACTGAAGGCACAGCTCTATCCCGGCGCTTCGGTGGGTAACCCCATCGACATCCTGGCTACAGGTACGCCTGAGCACCTGAAACTCTGTCTGGATTATTGCGAAAACAAGTTCGAGAACATCGACGCCGTGATGGCCATCTTCGGCACGCCGGGCCTGGTGACGATGTTCGACATGTACGACGTGCTGCACGAGGCGATGCAGACGTGCCGCAAGCCCATTTTCCCCATCCTGCCCTCCATCAACACAGCCGGTGCCGAGGTGGCCGACTTTCTGAAGAAGGGCCATGTGAACTTTGCCGACGAGGTGACGCTGGGCACCATGCTGACACGCATCATGAACGTACCCCGCCCCGCGGCCAACGAAATCGAGCTGTTCGGCGTGGACGTGCCGCGCATCCGCCGCATCATCGATTCCATTGCCGAAGATGGTTACATCCCGCCCCATCAGGTACAGGCCCTTCTACGTTCGGCAGGCATCCCGCTGGTGGACGAGTTCGTTTCGTCGAAGAAGGAAGAAGTGCTGGCTTTCGCGCGCCGCGTGGGTTTCCCTGTGGTGGCCAAGGTAGTAGGCCCCGTCCACAAATCGGATATCGGCGGCGTAGTGCTCAACATCAAGAGCGAGCAACATCTGGCTTTGGAGTTCGACCGTATGATGCAGCTACCCGAAGTAACCGCCGTCATGGTACAGCCCATGCTGAAGGGTACAGAGCTGTTCATCGGCGCCAAGTACGAAGAGAAATTCGGCCACGTGGTGCTCTGCGGCTTGGGCGGTATCTTCGTCGAGGTGCTGAAAGATGTATCGTCTGGCCTTGCCCCACTGTCCTACGAAGAAGCCTACTCCATGATCCGCTCCCTCCGCGCCTACAAGATTATCAAGGGTACGCGCGGTCAGAAGGGTGTCAACGAGGACAAGTTTGCCGAAATCATCGTTCGCCTCTCCACCCTGCTGCGTTTCGCTACGGAAATCAAGGAGATGGACATCAACCCCCTGCTGGCTACGGACAAGCATGTGATAGCCGTGGATGCACGCATCCGCATCGAAAAAAGTCGGGGGCAGGTGCAGTAAAGTCGTGTATCGTGCATTTATAGAGATGTAAACCTATAAAATAATGATTACATGAAAAAAGCGACACACAACCGCCGTTGGATGAAGGTCTCCAATGGCTTTCTGTCTGGTGTATTGGCTCTGCTGGGCTACACCTCCTGCGACTCGTCAGAAACTGGTGGCGAGACCCCTGTGGAATATGGTACCCCTTATGCTAAGTATGAAATCAAGGGCAAGGTCACGGACAAGGATACGAAAGCTGCCGTCGAGGGAGCGCGCGTCATCGTGAAACCTATGCAATGGAAGTCCGACGAGACATTTCCTCCGCAGGCTTTCGACACCTTGAAGACCGATAAGGGTGGCGATTATCTTTATCAAAACGAAATGACGGTGACAGACCGCTATCGTGTGGTGTGCGAGGATCCTTCGGGTACGCTCAAGGCCGACTCTGCCATTGTCGAGATGGATCCGCAGGGTGGTGAAGGCTGGTATCAGGGTAGTGATAGTCAGGAAGTGAACTTTGAGTTGGAGAAACGGCAACAGCCATGAAGAAGTCTGTAGAACGGCTTTCCTTGCGCAAGCGTTTGGCACTGGAGGTATTCCGCCGGATGCGGGAGAACCAGAAGACTCTGCATCCGCTGAAGCAGCTCTTTTGGGAATGCACACAACGGTGCAACATCCATTGCAAACATTGTGGTAGTGATTGCAAGCGCACTACGGATATTCCCGATATGCCTGCCGAGGACTTTCTGCGTGTGGTGGACAGCTTGACGCCTCACGTCAATCCGCATGAGGTGAACATCGTCATTACGGGTGGTGAACCGCTGGTACGCGACGACTTGGAGCAAGTGGGCTTGGCCCTTTACCGCCGCGGTTATCCTTGGGGAATGGTGACCAATGGTCTCTTTCTTACCGCCGAACGGCTGCAAAGTCTCCTGGCCGCAGGGCTTCACGCCATCACCGTCAGTCTTGACGGCTTTGCCGATGACCATAATTGGTTGCGCGGCCATCCCGACAGCTACGACCGTGCGATGAATGCCATTCGCCTGTTGGCACAGGAGCGGGACGTGAAGTGGGACGTCGTCACTTGCGTCAATCGTCGCAACTATCCCTACTTGGAACAGTTCAAGGATGCTCTCTATGAGGCCGGCGTCCGTCGCTGGCGTCTGTTCACCATCTTTCCCGTGGGGCGTGCCGCCCGTTATCCCGAGTTCCAGTTGGACGACCGCGATTTCAAAGGTCTGATGGACTTCATCCGCCGTACCCGCCGCGATGGAAAAATACATGCCAGTTACGGCTGCGAGGGTTTCCTCGGCAGTTACGAAGGCGAGGTGCGCGACGGCTTCTACACCTGCAACGCCGGCATCAGCGTTGCTTCCGTCCTGGCGGACGGCTCCATCTCCGCCTGTCCCAGCATCCGTGCCGACTACCACCAGGGCAACATCTACCGCGACGATTTCATGGACGTGTGGCAACACCGCTTCCAGTCCTTCCGCGATCGCAGTTGGGTAAAGACTGGCCCTTGTACCGACTGTTCCTTCTTCCGCTACTGCGAGGGCAACGGCATGCACCTGCACGATGGTGACGGGCATCTGCTCTTCTGCCATCTGGAACGGTTGAAGGGAGCGGAAATTTAGATTGATGTTTTGAAGAATTATGGTAGAGAAATTACAGGCTTGCTGTGTGTTCTCCATTTGTTTAAGCTAGGCAAACCGATGCTTTAAGCTGGGCAAACCGATGCTTTAAGCTAGGCATAACATCGTTTTAAGCTGGGTATAGTATCACTTTAAGTGTGACAAATAGCAGATACGTCTGTTAGTGATGGATTTAAGTTGTGTAATTCTGGACTTGGGTAATAACTCTAAAATTTAGTGGTTTTGGACAAAACAGATATCGGATATTAAAAATAACGAGTTCCCCAGTCAGTTAAATTTAAACTGACTGAGGAATAGATTATTACTGATTTTATTTTAGGATTTATGGCAGTATTTCTTCTTATCATTGGGCCACGATAACGTTATCATCTACTATTGACAAGCTTTACAACAAAACCCCTTTTTCCCCCGTATTTACATTGCATGTGAAAACCTTTCCCTTTAAAGGAGAAAGGCTTTCCCTTTTAAAGGGAAGACCTTTCCCTCAGTGAGGGAAAGACTTTCCCCAACTTTGAGAAAGGGGTAGAAAGTCTTTTGTCTGTAAATGAAATAATTAGATTATCAAAGTACTGTAAGCGTTTATCCCGCCCAATCCTCACGGTCCAGGTTGCGGTAACCGATGGCTTCGGCCAGATGGGCAGACTGGACAGTTTCGCAGCCCTCCAGATCGGCAATGGTGCGGGCTACTTTCAGGATGCGGTCGTAGGCACGGGCCGAGAGGTTGAGGCGCGTCATGGCACCTTTCAGCAGGGCAAGGCCACGGTCGTCAGGACGGGCGTAGAGGGAAAGCAGGCGGCTGGTCATCTGAGCGTTACAATAGACGCCGGGCACCTGGGCATAGCGTTGCTGCTGCACTTGGCGGGCACGCACCACGCGTTCGCGGATAACGGCGCTCGGCTCGCCGGGACGTACGTCGGACATCTTCTCGAAAGGAACGGGCGTTACCTCGATTTGCAGGTCGATACGGTCAAGCAAGGGACCGGAGATACGGTTCAGGTACTTCTGCACTTGGCCAGGACTGCACACGCAGGGCTTCGTCGGATGATTGTAGTAGCCACAAGGGCAGGGG
This sequence comes from Candidatus Bacteroides merdavium, assembly GCA_019116805.1. GTDB lineage: Bacteria > Bacteroidota > Bacteroidia > Bacteroidales > Bacteroidaceae > Bacteroides > Bacteroides merdavium. The sequence goes on from DXAV01000056.1 coordinate 36,114, forward strand.
TTCATGCTGGCCACGAGCATGAAGCTGGCGGGATATTCCACGTTGCACTTCACGCGCGAGATACTGATTTTGCGGTCTTCCAGCGGCTGACGGAGTACTTCGAGCACGTTGCGACTGAATTCGGGCAGCTCGTCCAGGAAGAGGACGCCATTGTGCGCCAGACTGATTTCGCCCGGCTGGGGAAAGCTTCCGCCGCCGGTCATGGCAACGTTGGAGATGGTGTGATGCGGGTCACGGAAGGGGCGGACGGAAATCAGGCCGCCGTCACGTCCCAGCTTGCCGGCCACGGAGTGTATCTTGGTTGTTTCGAGACTTTCGCCTAGCGACAGGGGCGGCAGGATGGAAGGCAGGCGCTTAGCCAGCATGGACTTGCCACTGCCAGGCGAACCGATGAGCAGTACGTTGTGGCCTCCGGCGGCGGCCACTTCGAGGGCACGCTTCACGTTCTCCTGCCCTTTGACGTCAGCAAAGTCGAGGTCGAAGGTGCTCTGCCGGGCATAAAACTCTTCGCGGGTGTTCACCACGGTCGGTGTCAGTTCCTGGTTTCCGTTGAAGAATTCCACCACTTCCCGCAGGTTTTCCACGCCGTAGACGTTCAGGTTGTTCACCACAGCTGCCTCGCGGGCATTCTGGCAGGGTAGAATCATGCCTTCGAAGCCGAGTTCGCGTGCCTTAATGGCGATAGGTAGGGCGCCTTTGATAGGTTGCAGGCTGCCGTCAAGGCTGAGTTCGCCCATCAGCAGGTAGCGTTCCAGCTTGTCGGAACGGATGATTTCGTTGGCGGCCAGTATGCCGATGGCCAGCGGCAGGTCGTAGGCCGAGCCTTCCTTGCGGATATCGGCAGGGGCCATGTTGATGACGAGGTTGCTCGTAGGTATCTTGTAGCCGTTTACTTGCAGGGCCGAGATGATGCGCTGGTGGCTTTCCTTGACGGCCGAGTCGGGTAGCCCGACGAGGTAAAACATACAACCGCGGGTACTGTTGACTTCGATGGTGATGAGTGTGGCGTCTATCCCCTGGACGGCCGCCGCAAAAACTTTGACAAGCACGGTCTTATTTCTTCTTTTTAGTTTTCTCTTTGGCGATTTCTTTCAGTTTCTCTTCCAGTTGCTTCTGGGTCAGGTCCCGTTCTTCTATCTTTCCCGCGGGATTGAGCAGGATGTTGGTGGGCAAAGTGCAGACTGCGAACTGGTCGATGATGTCGCTGTTCCAGCCCTTGAAGTCGCAGACTTGTTCCCATTCCAGCGTGTCGTTGGCAATGGCTTCCTTCCATCGGCGTTTGTCTGTGTCGAGTGAGATGCCCAGGATGTCGAAATGTTCCCTGTTCTTCTTCTCCTTGTAGATCTGGCGCAGCATGCGGTTACTTTCCTTGCATTGTTCGTCCCACGAAGCCCAGAAGTACAATAGCAGGTACTTGTCCTTGAAGTCTGTCCGCTTGATGTTCTTGCCTTCGGCATCGGGCAGTTGGAAGTAGGTGGCTATTTTTCCTTTCTGTGCTTTTTCGGCAGTTTCTATCTTACTCAGCAGGTTTTCGATGTAGAGGCGTTCCTTCAGTTCGCCGGTCATGCCTTCTATCAGGTCTTTGATGGCCTGCAGGTCGGGCGAGGGTCTTCGGACAAAATATTTGTCCAGCACGTAGAGGCAGGCGGGAGATGTCAGGTTGTTTCGGATGAAGGCAGTGGCCGAATCCTCCAATGCCTTGTCTGAGAGCGGAGCGGCTTTATCCAAGCTAAGGCGGAAGCGTGTCAGCGTTTCATTGGCGGCATTACCGCGGATATCGAGGGCTTCCAGCCGGTCGGCTGTTCCGTTGATTTTGATTTCATTGGCTTTGTCCATATAGACGGGGAGTTCCGTCCCGTTCCTGAACTGAAGCCAGGCTGTGGTCAGCGTGTCAATCTGTATTTCGCCGGAGAGCTTATCTTCCTTGACGTAAAGGGTGTCGAGTCGGTTGTACAGCCTGTCTGTTCCGTACAGGTAAAGGGTGTCGTTTCCGAGGCCCTGGATGGTGCCACTGATGCTGACAGCCTTTTTTTCAGGGCTTCCGCAGGCCGCTATCAATGCTGCCGCTAAACATAGTGCCGTATGGATTTTCTTCATTGTTTGGGCTTTTCAATAACTTCTGCTGCGAATGTACTTCTTTTTGTTGTGAATAAAAAAAAATGCCCGACATATTTCTATGTCGGGCATCCTTTTATTTATACTTGGATACTTTATTTAGCGATGCTCATGAATTCTGAGTTCGTGTAGTACTTAGAGAATTCCAAGTCTGTAGCGGCCTTCTTGCCCAGTGTAGCATCTTTTGCTACGGCTGCCTTCAGGCTGCTCATTACCATAGAGTCATTGTTGGTTCTTGCACCCAGAACAGCTTTCAGGTATTCAGTGTAAGCGTCGGGTTTTGCAATGCCAGACAATGTAGTCTTAGCCTTGTTGTAGTCCTTAGCCAGGATCTGAGCCAAAGCGGCACTGTTAGTCTTGGTGTCACCGAAGGCATTGACTGCTCTTTCATACTGACCCTGTGCTACGTACAGGTTACCTAAAGCTTCGTTCAGCTCAGGAGCACCGGAAGCCTTAGCCAGATAAGATTCAGCGGCAGCCTTGTCACCCTTGCTCAGTGCAACGAGACCCATGTTCATGTTGGCCTCTGCAGAATTCTTGATGGACAGAGATTTCTTCAGGTAGCTTTCAGCCTTGTCCAGGTTACCTGCCTGATAAGCCAACTTACCGAGGTTGTTGTAAGCACGGTAGTCGTTCGGGTAGATTTGAGTGGCTTTCGTGTAGATATCTTCCTGTTTTGCAGCATCGTCAGTCAGCGTAGCGGCGTACAGCAGTTCTTCGATGTTGAGCTGCTTGGCGTCAGTAGCTGCCAAGTTGGCGATTTCTTCGTCAGACTTACCGATGATCTCGTAGTTCAAAGTCAGACGAGAACGACGCAGTTGCGGCAGGATTTCGTCGGCCAAAGTCTTGTAAACAGAAGAGATATTCTTGATTTCCTGTTCTCTTTGTTCAGGATCAGAGTACATAGACAGAACACGCAGAATCAGTTCCTTGTCCTGAATGTTGGACTTGCTTACCAGTTCTTGGAAGCCTTCCCAGTCCTGAGCCGTGTACTTCGTATCGACATTGACATCAAGTTTATCCTTTTTCAAGTTTTTATTGATAACCTTAGCTGTGTTGTCTTGACGGTTCTCGGCCAATGTAGTGTTCAGTTTCACACCACCATCAGGAGAAGCGTAAGCAGAGATTTCGATGTTGTTGATCTTTTTGTTGGCAGCGTCGTTGATGTTCTTCACTTCCTCGTTGAAAGCCTTGGCAGTCTTCAATTCGCTGGAACGAACGTTAGCTTGCTGGATCAAGAACATGATGTTGGCATCGTGCTTTTCCTTGATGATGCGCTGGAAAGCATCGTCGCCGTTAGCGGGGTTAGCGCTGGACAATGTCTGGTTAACCAGTTCAGAAGTGGAAATTACACCGTCAGCAATCTTAACAGCAGGAATTTCTACTGTCTTCTTACCGATTGTAGCTTTGAACTCCAGATACAGTTCAGACTTGGCCATTTCGGGAACATAGTCGAAGGAAGTCTTCATTGTATAGCTTCCACCAGTTTTGTAGGAAATAGTCTGGTCGTTGCCCTCTACCTTTTCGCCTTGGAATACTGTAGGCTGACCTTTAGCTTCGCCGCCTTCCCATTTCAGAACGGGAGTAACTTCTACTACAGCCTTCTTGTTGAAGTACTTTTCAGGGAATTTGCCGTTGATTGTAGCGGGAACCTTACCACCTACGGCTTCCAGAACTTGCGGAGTCACCGTGAAATAGTCAGATGACAATTCACCCATTTTCTTGCTGCATGATGACAATGCAACAACTAACGCCATTAATAATGGCAAATACAGTTTCTTAGTCATTTTAGGTATAAATTAATAGTTTGTAATTGAATTTGCCTATTCTGTCTTAATCTCTATCTGCAAACATTGCATGATACGACCTTGCAAAGGTATTAAATCTTTCTACATTTTGTTAATGATAAGGCCATATTTATTATAATTTAATGAATTCTTTTTTCTTCTCGGTATTTTATGTTACGCGGATGGTGTTCTATAATCTCGCTGCGGAGCATATGGCGGTCAATATGCGTATAGATTTCCGTAGTAGCAATGCTTTCATGCCCCAGCATACATTGGATGGCGCGTAGGTTGGCACCGCCTTCCAGCAGGTGGGTGGCAAAAGAATGCCGGAACGTATGTGGGCTGATGTTCTTGGTGATTCCTGCCCTCTCGGCAAGTTCTTTGATGAGGTGAAAAACCATGATGCGTGAGATGCCCTTACCCCATCGGGCCAGAAATACATGGTCTTCGTATCCCGGTTTTATTCTCCAATGGTTGCGATCAAGCAGCCAATAGCGGATTTCCTTGATGGCGCGGGGGGAGATGGGGACGAGTCGTTGTTTATTACCTTTGCCGGTCACCTTGATGAAGCCTTCCTCGAAATACAGGTCGGATAGTTTCAAGGCGCAAAGTTCGGATACGCGGAGGCCACAACTATATAGAGTTTCCAGAATAGCCCGGTTACGCTGTCCTTCGGACTTGCTCATATCCACTGTAGAGATGATGGAGTCTATTTCCTCGACGGTAAGAACTTCCGGTAACTTGAAGCCAATTTTGGGGCCTTCGAGCAGTTCGCTCGGATCACCTTCCAGATAATCGGCCAGTACAAGGAAGTGGAAAAACGATTTGATGCCGGATAGAATTCGTGCCTGTGAGCGGGGATGTATGCCGATGTCGTGCAGGCCGGCGCTGAAGCGTTGCAGGTCGTCGAGGGTGATGGTAAGAATGTCTATCCCTTCGCTTTCAGTGAAATGTAAAAGCTTCTCTAGGTCGGTCTGGTAGGCATTAACCGTATTGTCAGAAAGTCCTTTTTCTAGTTTCAGGTATTGCTTGTATCTCCTGATAATCAGTTCCTGTCTTTCCTTATTCCCTGTTTTTTCTTCTGTTTTCATTTCTTTTTTCTACCTTTGCAACTTGAACAAATGTTCTTTGACCGACAAAGATAGTGAAACAAGAATAAATAAAAACGGATTATGTGGATACAAATAATAAACGGTCCCAATATAAATCTGTTGGGCAAGCGTGAACCTTCCATTTACGGGAGTGTTTCTTTTGAAGATTATTTGGCGGAACTGCGCGCAAAGTATCCTGAGGTACAGATTGATTACTATCAGTCGAACATTGAGGGGGAGTTGATTGACAAGATACAACAAGTGGGGTTTGATGCGGACGGCATCATCTTGAACGCAGGTGCCTATACACATACGTCCATTGCCTTGCAGGATGCCATTCGGGCCGTGAAGTCGCCGGTGATAGAGGTGCATATCTCCAATGTGCATACTCGCGAAGCTTTCCGCCATGTGTCCATGATCTCTTGTGCCTGTGTGGGTGTCATCTGTGGCTTTGGACTGAACTCCTATCGCTTGGCGTTGGAGGCTTTGTTGGATCGTAAAGAAAAAAATAGGTAATAGTAATATATAATTAGGTATAAGGTTATGTTATTGAAACAAACGAAGATTGTTGCAACGATTTCTGATCAGCGTTGTGAAGTGGACTTTATCAGGCAGTTGTTTGAGGCTGGAATGAATGTCGTACGAATGAATACGGCCCATGCTGGACGCGAGGGGTTTGAAAAGCTGATAGCCAACGTCCGTACCGTGTCCAATCGCATTGCTATTCTGATGGACACGAAAGGACCGGAAGTTCGTACTACTCCTCTTGCCGCCGATCCTATCCCCTTTAAGGCTGGTGATAAGGTAAAGGTGGCGGGAAATCCCGAACAGCAGACTACACGCGAATGCATCTCCGTCTCTTATTCCCATTTTGTGAACGATGTAAATGTCGGCGGTCATATTCTGATTGATGATGGTGATTTGGAGATGGTTGTGCTCGAAAAGGATGACAATTATCTCTATTGTGAAGTACAGAACGAAGCCACATTGGGCAACCGCAAGAGTGTGAATGTGCCGGGTGTACGAATCAACCTGCCTTCGCTGACAGAGAAGGACAAGAACAACATTCTTTATGCCATCGAAAAGGATATTGACTTCATTGCTCATTCCTTCGTCCGCAACAAACAGGACATCCTTGACATCAAAGCCATACTGGACGAACATCATAGCGATATCCGCATCATTGCAAAAATTGAGAATCAGGAAGGGGTGGACAACATCGACGAAATATTGGAAGTGGCCGACGGTATTATGGTGGCTCGTGGTGATTTGGGTATCGAAGTGCCTCAGGAGCGCATTCCCGGTATCCAGCGCGTGCTAATCCGCAAGTGTATCCTGGCCAAGAAACCGGTGATTGTGGCTACGCAGATGCTGCACACTATGATTAACAATCCTCGTCCCACTCGTGCCGAGGTGACTGACATCGCCAATGCTATCTACTACCGCACCGACGCTCTGATGCTCAGCGGTGAAACGGCTTATGGTAAATACCCAGTAGAGGCCGTGAAAACCATGACTAAGGTAGCCGCACAGGCTGAAAAGGACAAACTGACCGAAAACGACATCCGTATTCCGCTGGACGAGAACAGCAACGACGTGACGGCCTTCCTGGCCAAGCAGGCTGTAAAGGCTACCACCAAACTGAAGATACGTGCCATCATCACCGACAGCTACAGCGGTCGCACGGCACGTAATCTGGCTGCTTTCCGTGGCAAGTATCCTGTACTGGCTATTTGTTACAAGGAGAAGACCATGCGTCACTTGGCTCTTTCCTATGGTGTGGAGGCTATCTATATGCCTGAACTGGCCAACGGTCAGGAATACTACTTTGCTGCTTTGCGTCGTCTGCTGAAAGACGGTAAATTGCACCCCTCTGATATGGTGGGCTATCTGAGCAGCGGCAAGGAAGGTACGCAGACTTCGTTCCTTGAAATAAACGTGGTGGAGGATGCCTTGAAACATGCTGAAGACAGTGTGTTGCCTAACAGCAACCGGTACTTATAAATTAATTGAAAATTGAGAATGGGGAATGGATAATAGATAATTATTCCATCCGTTTCCCTTTTTCAATTTTCCCTTTTCAATTATCAATTGGATTTAGACGAATACATACTGCAGCACATCGACCCGGAGAGTGACTACTTGCGGGCTCTCTACCGCGACACACACCTCAAACTCCTGTATCCGCGCATGGCCTCGGGCCATCTGCAGGGACGGATGCTGAAGATGTTCGTGCGGATGATCCGCCCGTGCCAGGTGCTCGAGATAGGGACCTACAGCGGCTATTCGGCTCTCTGCATGGCCGAAGGTTTGCCTGAAGGAGCTATGCTGCACACTTTCGAAATCAACGACGAACAGGAAGACTTCACCCGCCCCTGGCTCGAAGGTTCACCGTATGCCGACAAGATCCGCTTCTATATCGGCGATGCGCTGGAATTGGTTCCACAACTGGGGCTGACGTTCGACCTCGTCTTTATGGATGCCGACAAACGCAAGTACCTGGAATACTACGAGATGGCACTGAGTTGCTTGTCCGACGGTGGATACATCATCGCTGACAACACGTTGTGGGACGGCCATGTACTGGAAGAACATCCGCACAACTCGGATCTGCAGACCATCCGCATCAAGGAGTTCAACGACTTTGTGGCTCGCGATCCTCGGGTGGAGAAGGTTATCCTTCCCCTGCGCGACGGACTGACAATCATGCGGAAAACTCCGAATGTGGAGAGTTAATTAACCATTAATCATTAACCATTAACTACGCTTTATTTATATGGAAACAACCCGTCAGAACAAGATAGCTCGCCTGCTTCAGAAGGAGTTGGGCGACATTTTCCTGTTGCAGACTAAAAGTATGCATGGCGTGCTGGTTTCGGTCAGCGCTGTGCGCATCAGCCCCGACATGAGCATTGCCCGTGTCTATCTCAGTATCTTCCCCTCGGAAAAAGGTGAGGAACTCATCAAGAATATCAATGCCAACATGAAGTCCATCCGTTACGAACTGGGTACTCGCGTGCGCTTCCAGCTCCGCATCATCCCCGAACTGAAGTTCTTCTTGGACGATTCGCTGGACTACCTGGAACGTATCGACGAACTGCTTAAATAAGGCTGTGCCTTGAATCTGTCGTTCTATATAGCCCGCCGCTATCTGTTCTCCAAGAAGAAGCACAATGCGGTCAACATCATCTCCGGCATTTCGGTATGCGGAGTGGCGCTGGCCACACTGGCTATGGTATGCACCCTCTCGGTGTTCAACGGTTTCCAGGACATGGTAGCTGGCTTCTTCACCGCCTTCGACCCCCAGTTGAAGATTACCGTACGCGAGGGGAAGGTGTTCTTGCCCGACGATCCCGTCCTACAGCAGGTCCGTGCCCTGCCCGAAGTGGAAGTCTGGACCGAGGTGCTCGAAGAGAATGCCATGGTGCAATACAAAGACCGCCAGGTGATGGCTGTCATCAAGGGTGTGGACGACAACTTCGAGCAGCTGACTTCCATTGATAGTCTGCTCTACGGCACGGGTCAGTTTGTTTTGAAAGACAATATTGTGGACTATGGTTTCTTGGGTATTGAACTGATGTCGCAGCTCGGTACTGGTATCCAGTTCGTCGATCCCTTGCAGGTCTATGCTCCCCGCCGCAATGTGCGGGTCAATTTGGCTAACCCCTCGGCTGCCTTCAACCGCGAATACCTGTTCTCACCGGGAGCGGTCTTTGTGGTCAATCAGGAGAAGTACGACGCCCACTACATTGTCACTTCACTGAGCTTTGCCCGACGTCTGTTCAACTACGATTGCGAAGTATCTGCCGTGGAGCTGAAACTGAAGCCTGGTACTGATACGGAGTTTGTCAAGCGGCATATTTCTGGTTTGCTAGGCGATCGTTTTGTGGTACAGAACCGCTATGAGCAGCAGGCCGACGTGTTCCGTATTATGGAGATCGAGAAGCTTATCTCCTACCTTTTCCTTACGTTTATTCTGGTTGTTTCCTGTTTCAATGTAATCGGTTCTCTCTCGATGCTCATCTTGGACAAACGGGATGATGTAGTGACACTACGTAACCTAGGAGCTGACAATCGCCTCATTGTCCGTATTTTTTTGTTTGAAGGACGGCTTATCTCCCTATTCGGCGCGATAGCCGGTATTCTGTTGGGGCTGTTGTTCTGTTGGACCCAGCAGCGTTTCGGTTTCATTACGTTAGGTGGGGGTGGGGGCGCCTTTGTGGTGGATGCCTATCCCGTCAGTGTTCATATGGGTGATGTGGTGCTGGTCTTTGTGACGGTCTTGGCTGTGGGATTCCTGTCTGTGTGGTATCCGGTGCGTTATCTTAGCCGCCGGTTGTTGAAATAGTAAACAATTCGTCGTCAAAATTCTCCTTTTGGTCGATTAGATTTTTTCATTCCAAAAATCCTCCGTACATTTGTACCGCTGCCCTGAAAAGGGTTAGAACTCTCTCTAAATAGCGTTTTTTCATGTATTATTGACTTGTGTGCCGTCCCCCACCTGTGAAGGTAGGGGCGGCTTTCTTTTTTGTCAACGCTTCATGGTTTTCCGTCTCTGCACCCATACGGCTGCTATTACTCCGATGACCATCAAAGCTAGGGCCGTGTAGGCGATACCTTCTGTGACGTGCAGACTCTGTGGGTCGAAACGCATTTCTACCGTATGTTTTCCAGCGGGAATATAGAGGGCACGTAGGATGTAGTCGGCACGGCCCAGTGTCACGGGCTGTCCGTCGATGGTCACCTGCCAGCCGTCGGGATAGTAGATTTCTGAGAATACGGCCACGGCGTCACCGCTGTTTTCGGTTTCATATACCAGTCGGTTAGGCGCGTAGCTGGTCAGGCGAATGGTGGAGAGACTGTCCCGATGGCTCTCGGTCAGACCTTTCAGTGTTTCCTTGAAACGGGCATCCACCACAGCTGTTACGGCGGGGTCGGCCGTGTTCAGCGCGTCAATCTCCTCGTTGGCATTGTTCACGTATTGCACCTGGTCGACAAACCACGCATTGCCGTAGGCGTAAGGGTTCAGGATGGGCACGGTCTGTCCCTGCTGTCCGGCAGGCAGAATGAAGTAACGGGTGTTCAGCATGTTCAGTACACGGAACTTCGAGGCGTCCACACTGTCCATTTCGCCGCCTGCACGGGCTATTTCGGAGTAGGCTGCTTGCATCTCGGGAGCGATGTGACGCTCAATCATTTCCTGATAGCGGCGCAGCTTGGCGGGATGGTAGCCGCCCACACTCTTGTGCCAGTAAGACGTATTGTTCTCGTTGAAGGTGTTCGTTGCCAAGTTTAGCACGCGGTAGTCCAGGGTTGTATCCTGCAGAATCAGCTCGTCGGCAGGTGTCTTGCTGAAGGTGGTGGTTTGGATACTCTTCGACACGAACTGGGCGTCGTTCAGATAGCGTTTGTTCACACTCCACAGGTCCACCAGACACAGCACGGCGATGCCGCCCACGGTGAGCGACTGTCTCAGCTTGCCCGTGGCGTAGAGCATAAGCAGCAGCAGGCCGATAGCGATAATGAGGAAACTGCGTAGGGCATCGGCCTGTACCAGCGCGGCACGCATCTCGCCCAGGTTGGCCAGGATGCCGTTCAGTTCGCTGGCTGGAATCATACCTCCGTCCACGGCCTGTTGCAGCATTTGAGCTTCCTGCGTCGGGATGAATCCCGCACTGAAACTGTCCGGTGCCATCCAAAGCAGGAGCGACACACCCAAGGTCAGGACGGAGCTGACACCCAGCGCCACTTTGTCGCGTAGCACCTGGGGCTCCTCCAGTATCTTTTTCAACGCGAAGACAGCCAGCAGGGGAATGGTGAACTCGGCAATGACGAGGATGGACGAGACGGCGCGGAACTTGTTGTACATTGGCACATAGTCGATGAAAAAGTCGGTCAGTGGCATGAAGTTCTTGCCCCACGATAGCACGATGGAGAACAGCGTGGCGCCGATAAGGGCCCACTTCAGCGGCCCTTTCACGATGAAGCAGCCCAGCAGGAAGAGGAACAGCACAAACGCACCCACGTAAACAGGGCCTGCCGTCATGGGCTGGTCGCCGAAGTACTGCGTGAGCTGGCTGTAGAGGCTGCTGTACATAGGGTTAGCTTTCTCCATGGCCGTCTCGCTCTGGCTCAGGGGCACGGAGGCGCCACCCTTGAAGTTGGGCACCAGCAGCGTCCACGTCTCGCCCACGCCGTAGCTCCACTGCGTGATGTAGTCACGGTCCAGCCCGCCGCTGGTCTGCTTAGCCGCCTCGCCTGTCTGCACCAGCTCACTCTTGCCGCGCATGGTCTCTTTACTGTAGGTATAGGTATGGTAGAGGTTCGACAAGTTGGCCGCCACGCCGATAAGGGCTGCTACGACCAGTACCGCGCTGGCCCGGAAGAACTGCGGCAACGTCTTCTCGCGCCAGGCCTGCTCGAAGTAAGCGCCCACGATGAAGAGGATGACGAACAGGAAGTAGTAGGACATCTGCACGTGGTTCGACGCAATCTGCAGGGCTACAAACAGCGCAGCCACCACGCCACCCGCCAGCAGGCGTCCGCGGTAGGCCAGCACGATGCCCGCCAGTGTGGGCGGGATGTAGGCCAGGGTGATGAACTTCCAGATGTGCCCCGCCGAGATGAGTATGAAGAAGTAGGACGAGAAGGCCCACAGAATGCCCCCTAGCGTGGACAACCACACCGACAAGCCGAAGGCTCGCAGCAGGATGTAGAAGCCCAGCATGAGGATGAACGTCAGTTGCACGTACTGCGGCAGGAACAACTGATAGACCTTCTGCACCCACTGCAGCGGTTTGTTGGAGTCGTACGAGGGTGAAATCTGGTAGGTGGGCATGCCGCCGAATACGGAGTTGGTCCAGCGGGTACGTTCGCCCGTCTGCTCGTAGTATTCCTTGGCCTCCTGTCCGAGGCCCACGCCCGCCGCCGTGTCGTGCTGGAAGAGCATGCGGCCCTCGATGTCGGCCGGGAAGAAATAAACGAACGAAAGCAGGGCGAACAGGGCGATCGCCACCAGGTCGGGGAATATTCTTTTCAGTGTCATAAAGCTGATGTCTTGATTATAGCATGGTTATTGCCCGCAAAGATACGACATTCCCCCCATTTTCCGTCCTCCCGGCGGGCGTATTTCAGGGAAATGTCGTACATTTGCGCACATTTTAAGTATCAGTCAGCAATGAAGATAGGTATCATCAGCGCAATGGACAGCGAGCACCGCCAGCTGGCGGATCGCCTGTCGCAGAAGAAGGAGAGCGGCGAAGGCCGTTTCCGCTATGTGGAAGGCCTCTTGGGCCGCAACGACGTCGTACTCACCCAGTGTGGTATCGGCAAGGTGAACGCGGCTGTGGGAGCCGCCGAACTCATCCGTCGCCACCGGCCGGATTGTATCGTCAGCACCGGCGTGGCGGGAGGCATCGACGCGTGTCTGCAGGTGGGCGACGTGGTGGCCAGCGACCGCCTGGTCTATCACGACGTCTATTGCGGCAACGATGGCGCCTGCTATGGCCAGGTGCAGGGCATGCCCCCCTTCTACGAGGCTTCGCCTGAGCTGCTTCGCCACGCGCTGGGCCTGAACGACGGCGCCGGACTGGAGAGCCGCGTCCACGGGGGGCTGATCTGCACGGGCGACCGCTTTGTGGAAGATGCTGCCGAACTGGCCGTCATCAAAGGCCACTTCCCCGAGGGGCTGGCCGTCGATATGGAGTCCGCCGCCATCGCTCAGACATGCTTCATCTACGGTGTGCCCTTCCTCAGCTTCCGCATCGTCAGCGACACGCCGGGAGCGCACGACGACAACTTCGCCCAGTACCGAGACTTCTGGGCCACGATGGCCGAGCGGTCGTTTCGCACGACATGGGCGTTCCTGGCTTCGCTGTAAGCTTATTTCCCCGACAGATACATGCCGGCTATGACGAGTGCGCCGCCCGTTAGGGTGGCCGCGTTGATGCTTTCGCCCAAGATGAGCGTTGAGGTCAGGATGGAGATGACCGGTACCAGGTAGATGTAGTTGGACAGTACGATGGTGTTCAGCCGGCGCAGACAGACGTTCCACAGCATGAAACAGAGAAACGAGGCTACGATGCCCAAAAACAGTAGATGGGGCCAAATGTCCGGGCGGATAAAGGTCTGCACATTGATGCCTGTCGTCTTCTGCCACAGCAGCCACGGGAGCAGGGTGACGAGGCCGTAGAAGAACGTTTTGCGCACGATGAACAGGGAGGAATAGCGTTGGCTGAGCGACTTGGTGATGAAGGTATAGACCGTCCACGACAGGGCCGAAGCCAGGCACAGCAGGTCGCCCACGGGGCTGAGGTTGAAGACGAAACGCCCGTTGAAGACCACCGTGGCCACTCCTGCGAAGGCCATGACGGATCCGGTGAAGAGCAACCGTGTGGGCTTGACGCTATGGGTGATGTAGCATTGGATCAGTATGATGAGCAGTGGGGCCGTGCTGCAGAGCAGGGACACATTGGAAATCAGTGTGTACTCCAGGGCTGTATTCTCGGTGATGAAGTAGAGCGTGCCGCCCGTAAGCCCCGCCAGCAGGCACAGCAGTTCGTCGCGCCCCGTGGCTGCAAACAGCCTGAAAGGCCGACTGCAGAGGCAGATGCCGGCATAGGCCAGGATGAAGCGGTAGAACATGATCTCAGCTGGGCCGAGTCCCGACATCAGCAGTATCTTGGTGGAGACGAAAGTGGTGCCCCACACCGTGACGATGGCCAGGGCCAGCAGGTGGAGGATCGCATGTGCGTGCCGGGTGATGGTTTTGCCGAAGAGTCTGGTAAAGTTCATGATGGTTGCTATTTTGGGGCAAAGTTACTACATCTGCCCGAATTTTGTCCGAAAGAAGCGGACATTTGGTTTAATTTGCCTATTTTTGCCTTCCGTATCCACAGGCGGATACCTTGTTTCATATATACATTTTAACATCACAGTTATGGCAAAAACAATATTTATCACAGGAGGTTCCACCGGCATCGGTGCAGCTTCGGTCAGGAAGTTCGTGGCTCAGGGCTGGAACATAGGTTTCATGGACATCAACACGGAAGCGGCTTCGACGCTGCTGGCCGAACTGAACTGCCCCGACCGACTTCTCTTTACGGAGGGCAACACCCGCGTGCGTGCGGACATCCGTCGGGCGGTGGAGAATACTGTGGCCAAGTTCGGCAAGCTGGACAGCGTGTTCGCCAATGCCGGCATACACCGCGCCAACACCCTGCTCGACATTACGGACGAGGAACTGGACTTGATGATTCAGACCAACATCTATGGCACGGTGAATACCCTGCGCGAGGCGCTGCCGCACATCATTGATGCCGGAGGCGGCTCGGTGGTCATCAACGCTTCCGACCAGTGGTTTGTGGGTAAGGCCCATAGTTTTGCCTACGGCATGACGAAGGGCGCGCTGGGGCAGATAACCCGCAGCCTCTCCATTGATCTGGGTCCGAAGAACGTACGCGTCAACGCTGTCTGTGCGGGTACCATCCATACGCCGTTGGTGGACAACCTGTTCGAGAAGTTTGCTGCGGTGAACCACTGCAGTGTGGACGACTACTGGCGTGAGGAAAACGCACTCTATGCCCGCGGTTCGGTGGGCCGTCCCGAGGAAGTGGCCGAAATGGTTTACTTTCTGGCTTCCGATGCCTCCAGCTTCTGTACGGGAGGCCATTATCTGGTGGACGGCGGTCTGGTGGCCGGCTGACGCCTCTGCTGCTTATGCTTGACAGAAAACAAGAAGGAGGGGATGCAACGGCGTGTATTGGCCTGCGTCTCCTCCTTCTTGTTTTCTGTTGGGCAGATCGGGGCTTTGAAACGACTACCCGCGCATTCTTTCTTATCTTGGCATGGCTTTCTGCCGCTAAGCGTCAGATAATCTCGATCCCCTGCTCGCGGCACAGCTGCAGGCCGACGTCCTTCAGCTTGAACTTCTGTATCTTGCCGCTGCCCGTCATGGGGAATTCCTTGACGAAGAAGACGTACTTCGGTATCTTGTAGCGCGAAATCTTGCCCAGGCAGAAGTCGCGCACCTCGCTCTCGTCCATCGTGACGCCCTCGTGCAGGATGATGAAGGCGCCGACGGCTTCGCCGTACTTCTTCGAGGGGATGCCGGCCACCTGCACGTCCTTCACGCCGGGCAGCTGGTAGAGGAATTCCTCGATTTCGCGCGGGTAGATGTTCTCGCCGCCGCGGATGATCATGTCCTTGATGCGTCCGGTGATGCGGTAGTTGCCCTGCTCGTCCTTCACGCCCAGGTCGCCGGAGTGGAGGAAGCCGTCGCGGTCGATGACCTCGGCCGTGGCTTCGGGGTTCTTGTAGTAGCCCTTCATGGTGTTGTAGCCACGGTTGCACATCTCGCCCTGCACGCCGACGGGGCATTCCAGGCCCGTCTCGGGGTCGATGACGCGCACTTCGGTGTGCTCGAAGTCGCGGCCCACGGTGGTGTAGCGCACCTCGGCGGGGTCGTCGATGCGGGTGTGCGTCATGCCGGGCGAGGCTTCCGTCAGGCCATAGACACTGGTCACCTTCATGAACATCTTCTCCTCCACCTGCTTCATCAGCTCGACGGGGCAGAGCGAGCCAGCCATGATACCGGTGCGCAGGCTCGACATGTCGAACATGTCGAACATGGGATGGTTCAGCTCAGCGATGAACATGGTGGGCACGCCGTAGAGGGCCGTACAGCGTTCCTTATGGATGGAGGCCAGGACGACGAGCGGGTCGAAGCGCTCCACCATGACCTCGGTGCAGCCGTGGGTCAGGCAGTTCATCGTGGCCAGCACCACGCCGAAGCAGTGGAACAGGGGGACGCAGACGCAGAGCTTGTCGTCCTGCGTGAACTTCATGTGCTCGCCGGTGAGGAAGCCATTGTTGGCAATGTTGTAGTGGGTTAGCATGACGCCTTTGGGGAAACCGGTAGTGCCGCTGGTGTACTGCATGTTCACCACGTCGTGGCAGGTCACCTGCGCCTTCATCTCGTCCAGGCGGCTGTTGTCCACGTTGTCGCCCAGCAGGAGGATTTCGGAGGTGTTGTACATGCCGCGGTATTTCTCCTGCCCCACATAGACCACGTTCCTCATATAGGGGAATCGTTCGCTCTTGAGGTGTCCGCGCTGGCAGGTGCGCAACTCGGGCAGCATGGTGTAGGTCATCTGCACGAAGTCGCTATCCTTTTCGCCGTTGACAATGCACAGGGTGTGCATGTCCGAGTTCTGGCAGAGGTATTCCAGTTCGGCCTGCTTGTAGTTGGTGTTCACCGTGACATAGACGGCGCCTATCTTGGCGCAGGCGTAGAGCAGGGTGAGCCAGTCGGGCACGTTGGCGGCCCAGATGCCCACGTGCGTGCCACGCTCCACGCCGATGGCGATGAGGCCCTTGGCCATGTCGTCCACGCGACGGTTGAACTGGCTCCAGGTGAAACGCAGGTTGCGGTCGGAGTAAACGATGTATTCTTTGTCGGGGGTGGTTTCGGCCCAGTGTTCCAGCCACTGGCCGAGGGTACGTTCGTATAACATAAGTGTTTTCCTTTATTCGTTGTTCGTATGGTAATAGATATCTGTCAGTTTCAGCGTCTGGGTACCGATGGCCAGTTCGGCCTGCTCATGCTGTCGCGAGGGGGAAGTCCACAGGGCGGTGTAGTGTCCGTCGGCTCCCCTGGCCACCTTGTAAATGCCGGGAGTGGCGGCCTTCAAGGCTGTACCGTCGGGCAGGGTCAGGGATGCGGGTTCGCTGGAGGCTAGCCAGCAAGTACCGTCGGCCAGTAGAACAGCCTGCACTGTGTGGTCGTTGCGCAACACGCGGATGGCATAAAGGTCGAAGGCTTCGGTCTGTCTGCGGTCAGCATCTGGCAGGATGACGTACTGGTAGGAAGCATTCTTCGGAGCCTTGCCATGATTCAGGCAGAGCTGCACAACCTCGCCGCTGACATCTTCGCGTGGATACATCTGCATGATATCATACCACTGGCCCGTCCGCTTTTCTGTCGAGGCTGTCGCCTGTAGGTTTTCTCCCCAGGCGATGTAGCCCCTATGATGGTGGAAGTAGCGTACTTCCTGCTGATGGCTGCGTTCCTCGCGTCCGTTCACTTCTCTCCAGTCACCGCAGGCATGCAGCATATAGAGCTTGTCGCGTTGGTAGCATTGCTCGATGGCGGTTGTTACGGCCAGGGTGCTGTCAGACTCAATACCTGCTCCCAGGCAAAGAACAAAGTCTTCGGTGAATATCCACGCTTTGCGGGCACGCAGGCCAGCACGATCGAGGTCCATGACAGTCATCCCCTGACGTCCGTCCGAGAGGCCTCCTACAAAGTCGCTGTTATTGCGCGGACGGTTACCCTTCACGATAGGCATGGGGGCATCCGTGTCGAAGGCCGTTACGCCCGGCAGTTTGCGCCAGTCCCACAGAGGGAAGATGTCGAGGTATTCCTTTCCATCCTGATAAATATAGGTGGCTCCGTCGGCCGAATAGAATCCCTTCATGTTGTCGCCGTTCAGCGTCTCGGTACCGATGACCTTGCGCGAAGCCATCTTCACCGTAGCCATCCACGTAGGGCGACGGTGCACGGTGTAGCTGGAGCAGAAGAAGTGCTTGTGGCCCGTCAATCCATCTTTGGCGTCGGGCAAGAAGTTTTCGCGGCACAAGGCACGGGCCGTTTCGTTGCAGGCCTCGGACGTGCCGCCTCCCAGCTCGGTGGCGGCAAAGGCGGTAGCCAAGCCCTTGTGGGTCTGCCCCTCGCGGAAGAACTGCCTGCCCAGGGCACTGATGTCCATCTGACCCTTCCACAAGATCCAGCGGTAACCGTCGTCGGTGAGGCGGCGGAGGATTTCCAGCTGGCGGTCGTCGAAAGCCATGGATGTGCCGGCAAAGACACCCGAATAGAAGCTCATGCTGGCCAGGAAAGCCAGCCCATAGTTGCCGAACTGCTGCTGCGTGCCGTGCTGATGGAAGCTCCAGTCGGGCTGGATACCTTCGGCTTGCCCCGTCACGATTTCAGAAGCTATGGTGTCACGGGCTTGGCGGACCAGTTCCTTGTCTTCCTGTAACAGGGCACGTACCAATACGTTACCGGCCAGCCAAACCTTGTTCTGTCCCGTCATGCCGAAGCGGGAGTGGTTCATCACTTCGATAGCTCCCTGCCGTTCCTCGGCCGTAAGTTGGGGTTCGAAAAGTAGAAATACGTTACCCAAGGTCTTGGGCACGCCAATCTGATTGTACCACCAGTTGGGGCACACGGGTTTGGCCGTAAACCACCAGCGCAATGCCTTGTGGATACAGGCTTCGACCTGGGGTGAATGGTAGTAAGGACTTTGTGGCGAGGCATATTGTTTGGCCAGCTCCAAGATGCGTTCGGTGTGAACGCGCGGTTCCCATCCCGAACGTTTGCAATCCTGGTAGTTGATGTCCGGCCAAGTGCCTTCGGCTGTCTGTTCGGACAAATATTTTTGAATGGATGCCTGTTGGGAAGGTTGGCGCTGGAAGAGTTCCACTACCATCTGGTCAGATGCAGTTTCCTCGCGGGGCAGATCTTTCAGAACGGCATGTAGTAGCTTCTGCCCGTTTCCGTCGTTTCCTATCAGCCGGATGAAGTTTTGCTTGACACGTGTCAGCTCGGCATCTTGGGCAGAAATATGCCCACACGCTACGGCCATAAGCAGTAGCGTGCCCGATACGAATTTGTATAGATGCATTGTGTATGAATGGATAATGGAAAATGGATAATGGAAAATTGAAAAATGAGGCGTGAAACTCTATTCTCAATTATCCATTATCCATTTTATCAATTAAACTGGTGTATAGATTACGGCCAGTATTTTGGCGGCCTGTCCCTGATAAGCGTGTACATGATGGGGGACGATGGAGTCGTAGTAGATGCTGTCGCCTTCCTCGAGCAGGTAGGTGTTTTTGCCGTAACAGATTTCCATCGTGCCTTGCATCACCATGATGAACTCTTCGCCTTCGTGCGAGGAGAGGACGAACTCATTGTCGTCCGTAGGAGCTACGTCGATGATGAAGGGTTCCATGTGGCGGTCTGCTTTTGCTTTTGAGAGAGAATGGTATTCCATGTGCTTGCGGCTTTGGATAGCATTGTTCGAAAAACTGATGCTGTCCGTAGCTTCCGCTTTGCGGCAGATGGCGGGCCCTGTTTCGTCTTGATCGTCAAGGAAGGTACCGAGTCGCACACCCAATACGCGAGCTATCTTGATAAGCGGTGCCAGCGAGGGCAGGTCGATATTGTTTTCGATACGTTCAATCTGTTCGATGGCCAGGCTGGAGCGTTCGGCCAGTTCTTCACGGCTGATGTTCTTGCTTTCGCGGAGCGACTTGATTTTCTCGCCTACAATCTTGCTTGTATCCATAAAATTAATGCTGTTTATCGTTTTACATGGTATTGTTTTGATACTTTAAGGTCACAAATGTAAGATAAACTTTCACTTTTTGCAATGATTTGTCGGGAAAAAGTCGGTTATGGGTATGTTTTTTGTGTCATTTTAGAAACGGTAACCTAGGCCGACAGATACGGAATGAATCAGCTTGTGGGCGGGTAGGGAGAGTCTCCGTCCTTCGACGGTGATGTTGCGGCTACCGCCGTAGAGGTCGAAGTCCGAGCAAGTGTAACCGAGCGAGAAGATTAGCCCGTTATCTACTTCCAGCGAGAGGGCCGTACGCAGGTGGTAATAGACGGTTCGTGCTCCTTTGTTCTGCACATATTCCCGTCGGATGGCTGTCCAAATGCCTTCTTTGTTGGGGTAATAATCGATGTTGAAGCCACGGTTGGCAGGTAGGGGTAAGGTGAGGCCGGGTGATAGGGAGAGGAAAAGGGCATAGTCTTTGTCGCGTCCCACCCACCACTTTGGTGTGTTTAGTTGCAGGGCCGGGCGCAAGGCCAATAGGTAACTGGGCGCATACTTGTCTGTATAGGCCCATTGGAATTGTTTATCCTGTGATAGCCCTGTAGGGTGATTATCTCGATAAGGCTGGGTGAATAGCAAGCCCAGGCTGATGCCTGCATAATCCAGCGGCAGGAATGCGACTGAGGGCTCCACCTCCCAGGCATCGTAATTGTTGAGAGCGCCTGTCAGCTCCACCTTCCAGAGCGGGTGTTTCTCCCGTTCTTGGGCAGGCAGGGCCAGACAGGTGCAGATGAAGAGTATGAAGAATGGAGTTTTTTTCATAGAGAAGATCTATGGGTGTTGTCTGCAGGTTCTAGTTCGATGTTGATGAGGGGGGTATCCCACTTGAACATTTGCCCTGTTCCCAAGTCCACAAGGAAGCCCGGCCAGAAGAGGATGTTCCACAGGCTGTTGGCGTTGAAGGTCGTTTCCAGCACAAAGGGCATGGGCTGGAAGCCGTCTTTGCGGGCTATCAGCTGCTTGTCTTCCCGTTCTTTCTTGATTTTGGCGGTGACGGTGTTGTCCTGTTTCACTTCGGCAATCTTGATGTTTGTGGCCGCGTCGTAAATCTTTGTACCGTTCGGCGCCATGAAGGTGACCGTCTGCTTCGAGCCGGTGAACACCGTGCAGCACGACGAAAGCAGCAGGCAGGGGAGGATGAGTCCCAATGCAAATTTTCTCATAATCCGTTTTAAATAACTGGTTTTAGTTGGAAGAAACAGGAAAGGAGTAGGACTGTAGCCTTCCCTTTCAGATTTCCGGCTGCAAAGTTACTGGGGAGGGAGGGGGGAATACAAGAAAATGCGATGTACATCTGTTTTTCATAATTCCCTGTTTTCCAGCTTGAAAAAGGAAATAGGTGATGTACATCGCACATCGGAAGCGAGGATAGGTTCAGTCTTCCGTGTTCATCTCACCGTTGAAGGAAATGGATTGGCGACGCGTGGGCAGGACGCGGATCTGCGTGCAGCCGTCGGGATAGACGGTGAGTTGGTACGTGTAGGAATCTTCGTCGTTCGTGGTGGTGAAGCGGATTTCCTTGCGCCCCTTTTTGCCGTCCTTCATTTCATAGGTCTGGATGCGGGCGTCGAAGTTCAAGGCCTTTCCACCGCCGTAGGGTACGCTGTAGGCCTGACCCACGTAGGGCAGATAGGATAGGATGGAGTCTCCGCGTACAGTCAGCGAATAATTGTCAGTCAGGGCCCGTGCGCGTCCGCGCATGGGTGTCATGTAGTTCACGTCGATGTGGTACCGTCGTGCCTCGAGCGCTTCCTTCACGGCTTGTTCGGTACGAGCCTTTTCAGCCTCCTTGTCTTTCTTCTGTGCCTGGACAGGGGCTGCGGACGCTAGTGTACAGGCCAGGAAGGCGATGCAAATGAGTTGTCTCATGATGTTGCTCCTTTCTTGTTAGGGTTTGGTTTTCACACAAATATAACGTTTTTCAGCCGCGGGTGTTTTCCCTCTTCGTCCTTCTTCCGTCTTTTTCGGTATTATTAACGGGCGGAAAGCATTGCTTTCTTTGGTGGAAAACATTGCTTTTCCCTGAGGAAAACATCGCTTTTTTCGAGGTAGAAGACTATCGGGCTTTGTGTGGTTCAATTCTGAAAGGAAGTATGTTCGTCAGCAGATGCCTTTCTTTTTGCTGTTTTCGTGTACTATTTGCACGGAGGACTCTGTCCGTAAGGAAAAAAGTCGTATTTTTGTTTCCTGTAAAATTTCGTATTCTAATTTAATCGTTTTATGAAAACCTTATTATCTATTATTCTCTTGTTGGGAACGTTGGGCGGTTTTGCCCAGACAACAGCCTTGAAAGGTTTCGCCTACGGGCAGGTCGGGGCACCGACAGGCAAGGAATGGGAGGCGCCCGAAGAGCTGGCGCTGAACAAGGAACAGCCGCGGGCATGGTTCTTTACCTTTGCCGACGTGGAAAGTGCACGGCGTGTCCTGCCCGAGCATAGCAGTTATTATCAATCGTTGAATGGTAATTGGAAGTTCCATTGGGTAGGTAACCCTGAGGAACGTCCGACGGATTTTTATAAACCCGAGTTTGATGTAACGGGATGGGATGATGTGACCGTGCCGATGCAATGGAATGTGGTGGGTATCCAGAAGGACGGTAGCTTGAAGTACGGAGTGCCCATCTATGCCAATCAGCCGGTCATCTTTCAGCATAAGGTGGCCGTGGGCGACTGGAAGGGGGGCGTGATGCGTACGCCCCCTACCGACTGGGTGACCTACAAGCACCGCAACGAGGTAGGCTCCTACCGCCGTTCGTTCACCATCCCTGCCGGTTGGGAAGGACGCGAGGTGTACATCAACTTCGACGGTGTTTCGTCTTTCTTCTACCTTTGGATCAACGGGCATTACGTGGGGTTCTCGAAGAATTCGCGCAATACGGCTTCGTTCAACATCACGCCTTATCTGAACGAGAAGGGCGACAACATGGTGGCCGTCGAGGTCTATCGCAATTCGGATGGGTCCTTCCTCGAGGCACAGGACATGTTCCGCCTGCCGGGTATCTTCCGTACCGTGTCGCTGACTTCTACCGCACAGGTACAAGTGCGCGACCTTCGCGTCTTCCCCAACTTGGATGACAATTATGAGGACGGTACCCTCCGCATCGAGGCTGACCTTCGCAATCTGAGTAAGAAGAAGGCCAAGGGATATACGTTGACCTATTCGCTCTATGCCAACAAGCTTTATTCAGATGAGAATGAGCTGGTGGAAGGCATGGATGGCACTTATTCGCTGGCCGGGATGAAGCCGGGTGACGAGATTTCCTCGCAGACCGTGATGGCCGTTCACGCTCCCCGCAAGTGGTCGGCCGAGGCTCCCTATCGTTATGTATTGGTGGGTCAGCTGAAGGACAAGAAAGGCCGTGTCGTGGAGACGTTCTCCACTGCCTTGGGCTTCTGCAAGGTCGAAATCAAGGATACGCCTGCCAATGAAGACGAGTTCGGACTGGCCGGACGCTACTATTATATAAATGGCAAGACGGTGAAGCTGAAAGGCGTGAACCGTCAGGAAATCAATCCGGCTACAGGCAACGCCATCGCGGTGAAGCAGATGGAGGAGGAAATCATGCTGATGAAGCGTGGCAACATCAACCACGTGCGCAACTCGCACTACTCCTGCGATCCGCACTGGTACTACCTATGCGACAAATATGGCATCTATCTGGAGGATGAGGCCAACATCGAAAGCCATCAATATTATTATGGTGAAGCATCCCTGTCGCACGTGCCCGAATTTGAGGCCGCCCACGTGGCCCGCGTCATGGAGCTGGCACATGCACACGTCAACCATCCGTCGGTAGTCATCTGGTCGCTGGGCAACGAGGCCGGACCGGGCAAGAATTTTGTGGCTGCCTACAATGCCCTCCATCAGTTCGATCCCTCGCGCCCTGTGCAGTACGAACGCAACAACGACATTGTGGATATGGGTTCCAACCAGTATCCGTCCATCGCGTGGATGCGTGGTGCCGTGACAGGCAAGTACGACATCAAGTACCCCTTCCACGTATCCGAATACGCCCACTCGATGGGTAATGCCGTGGGCAACCTCATCGACTATTGGGAAGCTATCGAGTCAACCAACTTCTTCTGCGGAGCCGCCATCTGGGACTGGGTGGACCAGGCGCTCTACAACTACGACCCGAAGACGGGCGACCGCTACCTGGCCTACGGAGGCGACTTCGGCGACAAGCCCAACAGCGGTATGTTCTGTATGAACGGTATCCTCTTCCCCGGCCATCAGCCCAAACCTCAGTACTACGAAGTGAAGAAGGTTTATCAGAACGTGGGCATCAAGGTAGTGGACATGACGAAGGGACAGATTGAAGTCTTCAACAAACGCTACTTTGAGCCGCTGACCGATGTCTATATGGTATGGTCGTTGTGGAAGGATGGAAAGAAGATTGAGGAAAGCACCGCCTTCAAGGGGCCGCGCAGCATCCTTGGCCCGCGCGAGAAGGTGGCCTACACCCTGCCTTACGACTACAGCAAGCTGGCTCCCGAGAGCGAATACTTCGTGAAGATACAGTTCCTGCTGGCTCAGGATATGCCTTGGGCCAAGAAGGGTTTCGTGCAGATGGAAGAACAGCTGCTTGTGAAGGCTGCCGGCGAGAAGCCTGCTCTGGTCGCTGTGACGGCTTCGATGGAACGTCCGTCGGTAGAGGAAGCCGAAGACTTCACTACCGTATCGGGCAACGGCTTCACGCTGAAGTTTGACAATCGCGAAGGCACAATCTATAGTATGGAATACAACGGCCGTAAGGTTATCCTCGACGGCAAGGGACCGAAGCTCGACGCTCTTCGCGCCCCGGTGGACAACGACAACTGGGCCCGCGACCGCTGGTTCGAGAAAGGCTTGCACAACCTGAAGCACAAAGTCCTGAACTATGCGTGGGTTAACGCCAAACAGAAGGATGACAATACGGTTCAGCTGATGTACACCGTCGAGTCACAGGCTCCGAACGCTGCTGTACTTGAGGGAGGCAACTCCGGCCGTAACTCCATAAAGGAGCTGACTGACCGTCCCTTCGGTCCGAACGACTTCAAGTTCGTCACTAATCAGATATGGACCGTCTATCCCGACGGTTCGGTAGAGCTCCAGTCGAGCATCACGTCGAACGACCCGTCGCTGGTGCTGGCCCGTCTGGGTTATGTGATAGAACTCCCCGCCGAACTTCAGCAATATACATGGTATGGCCGCGGTCCGTGGAACAACTATAACGACCGTCTGACAGGTTCGTTCATTGAGCAGCACCAAAGTCTGGTGAAAGACCTCTTTGTAAACTTCCCCAAACCGCAGAGCATGGGCAACCGTGAGGACGTCCGCTGGTGTGCCCTGACCGATGCCAAGGGCGATGGCGTAGAGTTTGTGGCAGGTACCCGCATGTCTGCTTCCGCCCTGCCTTGGTCGGCTTTGGAAATGACGTTGGCTCCCCATCCCTATCAGCTGCCCCAGTCCACAGGTACTCATCTGCACATCGACTTGGGTGTGACCGGATTGGGTGGTAACAGCTGTGGTCAGGGTGGCCCGTTGGAACCTGACCGTATGAAGGCCGGCGACCACAGCATGAGCTTCATCATCCGTCCTGTACGTCAGGCTGCCTTTACCGAGACGGCCCGTGTTTCGACGTCGGGCGAGATGCCGCTGTCCATCTCGCGCAGCCGCACTGGCGAGGTGACGATCAGTTCGCAGAAGAAGAATGCCGAAATCCTCTATACGCTGAACGGCAAGAAGAAGGAGTACCTCTACATCGAGCCTTTCAACCTGCGTGAAGGCGGTGTGGTGACAGCCCGTTACAAAGACAATAAGGCTGTATCTGTCACCATGAAGTTCGAGAAGCAGGAGAGTATCCCGATGACCGTGGTCTATGCGTCGAGCGAAGAGACCGGTGAGGGTGCCGCCTCCAATCTGGTGGATGGTAACCCAAATACAACGTGGCACACGATGTACTCTGTGACCGTGGCCAAGTATCCCCATTGGGTGGATTTCGATGCCGGTGAGGAGAAGACTGTCAAAGGTTTCGTTTATCTGCCCCGTCAGGATGGTGGAACCAACGGCAACATCAAAGACTACAGCCTGCATACGAGCCAGGATGGCAAGACATGGACCGAAATGACCAAGGGAACTTTCAGTAAAGGTCGGAAGGAACAGCGTGTGATGTTGGAGAAACCTGTTCGTGCCCGTTACATCCGGTTCACAGGTCTTAGTTCGCAGAATGGGGCCGACTTTGCCGGTGGTGCCGAGTTTTCGGTGATTGCGGACTGAGTCTGTCCTTGAAATAAGGATGAGGCTGTATCAGAATGAAAAAGTACATTCGCTCTGATACAGCCTCTTCTTTTTAAGTAGGTGTGGTGTCAGTCTTTTTGCTGGTTATATATAAGCAAAGCGGGGAAACCTCTTCCGAAGTTTCCCCGCTCTTTTAATCTTTTGCCTCAGGTAAGATTACTTACGCAGGCCGAGTTTCTTAACCAAGGCACGATAACGTTCGATGTCACGGGCCTTCAGGTAGTCGAGCAACGCACGGCGTTTGCCTACCAACATGGTCAAAGCTCTTTCAGTACTATAATCCTTTCTGTTGAGCTTCATGTGCTCAGTCAGACGAGCAATACGGTAGGAAAACAATGCTACCTGAGACTCAACCGATCCGGTATCAGTGTTAGACTTTCCGTACTTGCCGAAGATTTCTTGCTTTTTAGCAGCGTCTAAATACATAATGTTTTAATTAAAAGGTTGATAATATTCTCTTTCGAGGCTGCAAAGGTAGGCATTATCTTTGATATGACAATGACTTTCAGTATTTTTTTTCTTCGGGATACCACACATATAGGGCAAAAGTTGTAACTTTGCAGACCAGAAAATAATAGGTATTATATGCAGAACATTAGAAACATTGCCATTATCGCTCACGTGGACCATGGCAAGACGACGCTTGTAGATAAGATGCTTCTGGCCGGAAATCTCTTCCGCAGCAACCAGAGCACGGGTGAATTAATGCTGGATAACAATGACCTGGAGCGCGAACGAGGGATAACGATCCTGTCGAAGAACGTTTCCATCAACTACAAAGGAACCAAAATCAACATTATTGATACTCCGGGGCACAGCGACTTCGGCGGCGAGGTGGAACGTGTGCTCAATATGGCCGACGGCTGCATCCTGTTGGTTGACGCTTTCGAAGGACCGATGCCGCAGACGCGCTTTGTGCTCCAGAAGGCGCTTCAGATTGGCCTGAAACCCATCGTGGTGGTGAACAAGGTGGACAAACCCAACTGCCGCCCCGAGGAGGTATATGAAATGGTGTTCGACCTGATGTTCAGCCTCAATGCCACGGAAGAACAGCTGGACTTCCCTGTCATCTATGGTTCGGCCAAGAACAACTGGATGAGTACCGACTGGCAGAAGCCGACGGACAACATTACGCCGCTTCTGGACTGCATTTTGGAGAATATTCCTGCTCCCGAGCAGCTGGAGGGTACGCCGCAGATGCTGGTGACTTCACTGGACTATTCTTCCTATACCGGCCGTATCGCCGTGGGCCGCGTGCACCGTGGTACGCTGCGCGAGGGCATGAACGTGTCTTTGGCCAAGCGCGACGGCAGCATCATCAAGACCAAAATCAAGGAACTGCATACATTCGAGGGTATGGGTCGCGTGAAGGTGGCCGAGGTATCTTCGGGCGACATCTGTGCACTGGTGGGTATCGAGGGATTTGAAATCGGCGATACCATCTGTGACTTTGAGAACCCCGAACCGCTGCCGCCTATTGCCATCGACGAGCCGACGATGAGCATGCTCTTCACCATCAACGATTCTCCGTTCTTCGGCAAGGAGGGCAAATTTGTGACGTCGCGCCACATCCACGACCGTCTGATGAAGGAGCTGGACAAGAACCTGGCCCTGCGCGTGAAGAAGAGCGAGGAAGACGGCAAGTGGATTGTTTCGGGCCGTGGCGTGCTCCATCTCTCCGTATTGATCGAGACCATGCGCCGCGAGGGTTACGAACTTCAGGTGGGCCAGCCGCAGGTTATCTTCAAGGAGATAGACGGCGTGAAGTGCGAGCCTATCGAGGAACTGACGGTGAACGTGCCCGAGGAGTATGCCAGCAAGATTATCGATATGGTGACGCGCCGCAAGGGCGAGATGGTGAAGATGGAAACGGCGGGCGGCGACCGTGTGAACCTGGAGTTCAACATGCCGTCGCGTGGTATCATCGGTCTGCGTACCAACGTACTGACAGCCAGTGCAGGCGAAGCCATCATGGCACATCGCTTCAAGGAATACCAGCCTTACAAAGGCGAGATTGAACGCCGTACCAACGGATCCATGATTGCCATGGAGAGCGGTACGGCCTTTGCTTACGCCATCGACAAGCTGCAGGACCGCGGTAAATTCTTCATCTTCCCGCAGGAAGAGGTGTATGCCGGACAGGTGGTGGGCGAACACTCGCACGACAACGACCTGGTGGTGAACGTCACGAAGTCGAAGAAGCTGACTAACATGCGTGCCAGCGGTTCGGACGAGAAGGCACGCCTCATTCCGCCTGTGCAGTTCTCGCTGGAAGAGGCGTTGGAGTACATCAAGGAAGACGAATATGTAGAGGTGACGCCCAAGTCCATGCGTATGCGCAAGGTCATCCTGGACGAGATTGAGCGCAAGCGTGCCAACAGAAGCTGATATTGAGCCATAGCCTTATATACAAAGAGGGTGCCGGATGAAGTTTCCCGATTCCGGTATCCTCTTTCTTTTTTCACAAAAAGTGACCAAAAGAATACTTTTAAGTACTAAAAGATAACCGCTTTTTGCAGGGAAATGCGTTACTTTGTTTCAGCCGATGAGGCAAATCTTTAAAAAGAAAGGAGAAGCTTATGAACCTAAACCTGCAATTTGTCAAGAGAAACAGCCAGAAGGTATATGATGTACTGGCATATTATACACGCTGTACCTTTGAACAGCTGGAAAAGCTTTGCAACCTGACCAGTACAGACCTCTGCCTGGCGCTGGCACAGCTGATGCGTGAACATCGGGTGGAGCAGTACAGCGAGAAACAAGCCGTCTATTACCGTCTGCCTGCCTGATGAACCGGGCAAAACAATGAAGCACTTCCTGAGGGTCTGACGAAGCACTTCGTCACCTGCTCAGGAAGTGCTTCGTCATATCCTCATACAGCACTTCGTTACACCCTCAGGAAGCACTTCGTCGGAGCCTCATGCAGTGCTTCGTCTCCGGCTTCCGTGCGTAGGGGTGTCCCTTTAGTCAATAAATTGTACTTTCTCGGCCTTGCGCGGCTTGGCTGCGGGCGCTTCGTCGGGATAGCCGAAAGCGATGCAGTAGAGCAGTTCATAGCCTTCGCTGAAGTTCAGCTTCTTCAGATATTCGGCCGCTTCGGGCGACTTCATGAAGCGGGCGGGACTGCCGAGGCAGCACGAGCCGATGCCCATGGACTGCGCCGCGAGTATCATGTTGCCGCCCAGCAGGCCGCAGTCTATCTGCGAGCAGTCGTACGACGGGTCGTTGGCGATGAACACCACCGTCGGGGCGTTGCGGAACATGTTCTTGAACGACGGGTCTTCGGCCGCTTTCGGGTTGGCCTTCTTGTAGAGTTCCGTCACGCCGTTGATGAAGTCGGGATTGTCCACCACACGTACCTCCCACGACTGCTTGTTCATGCCGTTGGGGGCATTGATGCCACACTTCAGGATGGTCTGCATCGTGTCACGGTTCACGGCCTGCGGCTTGTACTGGCGGATGCTGCGGCGTTCCATGATGGTCTTGATGACGGCTTCCGACTGACTGAGGCCTTCGGCGGCCGCTACGTTTTCTTTTTGCGAGGCGGGAGCCGTACAGCCGATGGCCGTGCACAGGCAAAGCCCGCCCAAGAGTCCTTTCAATAGTTTCATAATCGTTCGTTTTGTAGGTTGGTTTTATTTGTTTTCGTCTTCTTCGTTGTTGTCCAGACCCTGGTCTATGCCTTCGAAGAATCCGTCGAGCACGGCACCGGCCTTCTCCATTTGTTCCATAATGGCTTTTCCGCTGTTCTTGAAGACGGTGGCGGCATACTGGCCTTGCAGCTTGGCCACTTCCTTCAGTTCGTCCTCACTGAGGTCTTCGTAGGAGTTGATTTTGTCGAGCAGCTGGCTGAATTCCTCGTTGGCCTTTTCCCACTGTTCCTGGGTATAGTCTTCGCTGTCCTTCTGGATTTCTTCTACAAAGTCTTTCAGGTCGTCGATGCGGCTGCTTTTCGACTGGCAGGCCGACAGGCTGAGGATGCCGGCGGCAAGCAGGGGTAGGATGTATTTCTTCATACGCATACGTGTTTTAGGAACTATTTGTTTGCAAATATAGCGAAAGGCGAGAGCAGAAAAAATAAGTTTACTTAATTTTTTATGCCGAGCCGCCTCCTATGTTCTTTAAATATGGTGGAAGATGCTATCTGTATTCTTTAGAAAAGGCAAATGTAGCATGAAGTTTCTCCTATGGAGCTGCACTTTTGTGGAGGAAGAAATAAAGTGGCTGATTATCAGTGAAATCGTTTTCCTCACCCCGTTTCTTATACGAGGAAAGGCTTTCCCTCACCGAGGGAAAGCCTTTCTCTTTAAAGGGGAAACCTTTTCCCTCGGTGAGGGAAAGGTTTTCTGTGTACCGGGGAAAGGTCAGTCTTCAGCCAATCCGGGATGCGTCATGGCAATGCCCAGTGCCTGTGCAATGCCACGGCCGTAGTTCTCGTCGGCCTTCCGGCAATTGCGGATGTGGCGCAGCTTGATTTCTTCGGGGATGTCGCCCATGGCACGTGCTGTGTTTTCGAACAGCACCTGCTGCTGGGCGGGCGACATCAGGCGGAACAGGTCGCCTGCCTGTGAGTAGTAGTCCGAATCGTCTTCACGGTAGTCCCACTGGTAGGCAGTACCGTCCAGCTCGAGGGGCGGTTCCTTGTATTCGCCCTGCTGCTGCCATTCGCCGTAGCCGTTGGGTTCATAACCTAAGATGGAGCCGTAGTTGCCGTCCACGCGCATTTGCCCGTCGCGGTGATACATGTTCAGGAAGGGGCAGCGGCTGCGGTTCACCGGAATTTGGTGGTGGTTCACGCCCAGACGGTAGCGCTGCGTGTCGCCGTAGGAGAAGAGGCGCCCCTGCAGCATGCGGTCGGGCGAGAAGCTGATGCCCGGCACGACGTTGGCCGGATTGAAGGCGGCTTGCTCTACGTCGGCGAAGTAGTTCTCCGGATTGCGGTTCAGCTCCAGCACACCTACCTCGATGAGCGGGTATTGCTTCTGCGACCATACCTTGGTGAGGTCGAAGGGATTGAACGGGCAGGCGGCGGCCTGTTCTTCGGTCATCAGCTGGATGTACATGGTCCAGCGGGGGAAGTCGCCCCGTTCGATGCTTTCATACAGGTCGCGCTGGTGGCTTTCGCGGTCTTTGGCGATGATGGCTTCGGCCTCCTGGTCTGTCAGGTTCTTGATGCCCTGCTGGGTGTGGAGGTGGAACTTCACCCACGTGCGCTTGCCTTCGGCGTTGATGAGCGAGAAGGTGTGGCTGCCGTAGCCGTGCATGTGGCGGTAGGAGGCGGGGATGCCGCGGTCGCTCATGGTGATGGTCACCTGATGGAGAGCTTCGGGCAGCAGTGTCCAGAAGTCCCAGTTGTTGCGTGCGCTGCGCATGTTGGTGCGCGGGTCGCGCTTGACGGCGTGGTTCAGGTCGGGGAACTTCAGCGGGTCACGCAGAAAGAAGACCGGCGTATTGTTGCCCACCAGGTCCCAGTTGCCCTCTTCCGTATAGAACTTGATGGCAAACCCGCGGATGTCGCGTTCGGCGTCGGCGGCGCCTCGCTCACCGGCCACGGTGGAGAAGCGGACAAAGACTTCCGTCTCTTTTCCGACCTGCGAGAAGATGGCGGCACGGGTGTAGGGAGTGATGTCGTGGGTTACGGTGAACTTGCCGAATGCTCCCGAACCCTTGGCGTGCATGCGTCGTTCGGGGATGACTTCACGGTCGAAGTGGGCCAGTTTCTCCAGGAACCATACGTCTTGTAGAAGCATCGGGCCGCGTCGTCCGGCGGTGGCTACGTTCTGGTTGTCGGCCACAGGAGCTCCTGCGGCGGTTGTCAGTTTCTTTTTTTCCATACAATATCACATTTAGAGTTAATAAATAGGGTTGTTGTCACAGGCCGATGAAGTGGTCCAGCGTCGCTTTGTCTTCCGGTGTCAGCCGCCCGCTCCGCGACTTCAGGAAAGGTATCTGCTGCCTGGCTGTGATACCCAGAGCGCGCTTCATGCGTGTGAGCATGCTACCTGTGCGGATGCGGTAGGTGGTGAAGAGCAGTGTGCGCGAGGCTTCCACGCGGCCCTGTATCTGCCGGGCGAAATCCTTCCAACGCGCATGCGGGTGCTGGCCGATGACGAACCATCCGCACGTCCAGCAGCCGGAAATCAGGAGATCGCATCCCTCCAGGTCTTCCGGAACTGCATCTGATACGGCGCTGAGCCTGACGCTTACTCCTTTTGACCAGAGGTACATGGCAATCTCGCGGGCGTAGGCGGCGGTTTTGCCTTTGTGGCTGTAGTAAAGGACGATGGCTCTTGGGCCATTGGTAGCAGGGCGGTTTGTCATTCTCTTATCGTTTTTTCATTCTTGTAGGCAAATATAGGGATGGAATGAATATTTATGTATATTTGCGAAATTCATTTTTCCGATATACCTTATTGATAAAAACGATTGATACATGGAATTACGTCAACTGAAGTATTTCAAGGAGGCCTGCGAACGGCAGAACTTTTCGGAGGCCGCCCGCGTGCTTCACATCTCGCAAAGCACGCTTTCCCAACAGATCAAACAGCTGGAAGACGAACTGGATGTGTTGCTCTTTGACCGTATTGGCAAGCGGATTGTACCGACAGAAGCCGGCGAAGCCTTCCTGCCTTATGCCGTCCGTGCCCTTCACGACGCCGAGGACGGCAAGCAGATTATCCGCGATCTGAAAGGGATTGAGACGGGAGTGCTGCGCATCGGGGTGACCTACAGCATGAGTCCGTTGCTCATAGCCGCCCTGGGTCTCTTTTCACAGGCATATCCGAAAATCAAGGTGGAAGTGACGTTTGCCACGTCGGAGGAATTGTTGAAACGGCTGGACGGAAACGGACCGGACTTTGTTCTTTCTTTCCGGCCGGAGGGGCTGACAGAGGAGTTTGACACGATACCGCTCTTCTCATCGCGGCTTCATTTTATTGTCCACGAGTCGCATCCGCTGGCCGGGCTTTCCTCCGTCACGTTGAAGCGGCTGGCAGAGACGCCGTTGATATTGCCCGCACAGGGATTTGCCACGCGCAAGAAGATTGAAGAGCTGTGCAGCAAGCACCACCTGACGCTGAATGTACGTGTGGAGATGGACGATGTGCATACCATTATCCATGCATTGCGGAAAGGGGAATGGGGAGCTATTCTGACGCAGGCGGCGGTGAAGGGAGAACCCGAGTTGGTGCCCATTCCTATTCTTTGCAACGACCATCTCACTTCACGCGGCTTCTTATTCTGGCCGCAGGGTACATATCGTAAGAAGTCGGCCCTGGCGTTTGCCGATTTCCTGATGCAGATCACGGGTGGGCGTTAAAGGTAACTGGAAATAAAAAAGAGGGCGCAACCCCCGCAGGAGTGCGTCCTCTTCTTATGATGGATAGAATCGAGTCGATTAGAGCTTCGGACCGGCAGCAACCAGAGCCTTGCCAGCTTCGTTACCAGTGAACTTCTCGAAGTTCTTGATGAAGCGTCCAGCCAGGTCTTTTGCCTTCTCTTCCCACTTGCAAGCGCAGTCGTAAGTGTCGCGAGGATCGAGAATCTTCGGATCTACGCCCGGCAGTTCGGTAGGAACTACGAAGTCGAAAAACGGAATAACCTTTGTCGGAGCCTTGTCGATAGAACCGTCGAGGATAGCGTCGATGATACCACGGGTGTCGCGGATAGAGATACGCTTGCCAGTACCGTTCCAGCCAGTGTTAACCAAGTAAGCCTTGGCACCAACTTTCTCCATCTTCTTAACCAACTCTTCTGCATACTTAGTCGGGTGCAGGCTCAGGAAGGCTGCGCCGAAGCAAGCAGAGAATGTCGGAGTCGGTTCAGTGATACCACGTTCTGTACCGGCCAACTTAGCGGTGAAACCAGACAGGAAGTAGTACTGAGCCTGCTCGGGGTTCAGGATAGATACAGGAGGCAATACACCGAAGGCGTCAGCTGACAGGAAGATTACCTGGTGAGCGTGAGGACCTTTAGATACCGGCTTAACGATGTTTTCGATGTGGTAGATAGGATAAGAAACACGAGTATTCTCAGTTACGCTCTTATCAGCGAAGTCAATCTTACCGTTAGCGTCAACTGTTACGTTCTCCAACAGAGCGTCGCGCTTGATGGCAGCGTAGATATCGGGTTCGCTTTCCTTGTCGAGGTTGATAACCTTAGCATAGCAACCACCTTCGTAGTTGAATACGCCTTCGTCGTCCCATCCGTGCTCGTCGTCACCGATCAGCTGACGCTTCGGATCGGTCGACAGCGTGGTCTTGCCCGTTCCCGACAGACCGAAGAAGATGGCCGTTTCGCCCTTCTCGTTCGTGTTGGCCGAGCAGTGCATCGAAGCCATGCCCTTCAGTGGCAGCAGGTAGTTCATGTAGGAGAACATACCCTTCT
>DXAV01000057.1 GCA_019116805.1 Candidatus Bacteroides merdavium
CGCCGACCCTCTGCTTGTAAGGCAGATGCTCTGAACCAGCTGAGCTAAACGCCCGTTTTGAATAACGAAAGTGAAAAAAGAGTAACGATTGTGGGCGTTGACGGATTCGAACCGCCGACCCTCTGCTTGTAAGGCAGATGCTCTGAACCAGCTGAGCTAAACGCCCTTCACTTTCGTTTCAAAAGCGCTGCAAAGGTACGACTATTTTCGATATCTGCAAACAATCGGAGGACTTTTTTCGGTTTTTTATTTCGACAGGCACAATAAATACCCGAAAAGAAGAAAGGATAATCAAAAAAGAGAGGCTGTGCAACAACTCACCACAGATTACCCGGATTTTCACAGATTATCCGTGTTCATCTGTGTAATCTGTGGTAAAACAGTGTTCCTGCACAGCCTCATCACGAGGAGGTTCAATTATCAATTACCTATTCATTTGTACTCCTGCCAGCTCTTGATCTGGATATCTTCCAGCTTCATGTCGCAGAAGGCCTCGATGAAGGCACTGGCCAGGCGGGCGTTGGTGATCAGCGGGATGTTGTGGTCGATGGCACCACGACGGATTTTGTAGCCGTTGGTCAGCTCGCGCTTGGTGTGGTTCTTCGGAATGTTGACGATGAGGTCGAACTTGTGTTCGGCAATCATCTTCATCACATTGTTCTCAGCATCGGGACGCTCGTCGGGCCAGAAAACAGGCACGGTATCCACGCCGTGGGCATTGAGGAAAGCGGCGGTGCCGGCCGTGGCATAGATCTTATACCCCTTGGAAAAGAGCATGCGGCTGGCATCGAGCAAATCGACCTTGGACTTCATGGCACCGCTGGAGAACATCACGCCTTTCTCGCGTGAAGGTATCTTGAAGCCGGTGGCTATCATGGCGTTGAGCAGGGCCTCGGAGAAGTCGTCGCCAATGCAGCCCACCTCGCCCGTGGACGACATGTCAACACCCAACACGGGGTCGGCCTTGTGCAGACGGGAGAAGGAGAACTGGCTGGCCTTCACGCCGATCCAGTCGATGTCGTAGGCCGACTTGTCGGGCTTGGTGAAGGGAGCGTCGAGCATGATCTTCGTGGCAGTCTCGATGAAGTTGCGCTTCAGCACCTTGCTGACGAAGGGGAACGAACGGGAAGCGCGGAGGTTGCACTCGATAACCTTCACCTCGTTGTTGCGGGCCAGGAACTGGATGTTGAACGGTCCGGAGATGTTCAGTTCCTTGGCTATCTGACGGCTGATCTTCTTGATGCGGCGGGCCGTAGCGAAGTAAATCTTCTGGGCGGGGAACACCAGCGTAGCGTCGCCGGAGTGTACGCCGGCAAACTCGACGTGCTCGGAGATGGCGTATTCCACCACCTCACCGTTCTGTGCCACGGCGTCGAACTCGATTTCCTTGGTGTTCTGCAGGAACTGCGATACGACTACGGGGTATTCCTTGGACACTTCGGCAGCCATCTTGAGGAACTCCTGCAGCTCGTCTTCGTCGTAGCAGACGTTCATGGCCGCACCCGAAAGCACGTAGGACGGACGCACCAGGACGGGATAGCCCACCTTGGCCACGAAGCCCTTGACGTCTTCGAGGCTGGTCAGCTCCTGCCATGCGGGCTGGTCGATGCCCAGCTGGTCGAGCATGTGGGAGAACTTGTTGCGGTTCTCGGCACGGTCGATGGAGACGGGCGACGTACCCAATACAGGTACCGACTGGCGGTAGAGCTTCATGGCCAGGTTGTTCGGTATCTGGCCACCCACGGAAACGATGACACCGCGCGGCTGTTCGAGGTCGATGACGTCGAGCACGCGTTCGAACGACAACTCGTCGAAGTAGAGACGGTCGCACATGTCGTAGTCGGTGGAGACGGTTTCGGGGTTGTAGTTGATCATGATGGACTTGTAACCCAGCTTGCGGGCCGTCTGGATGGCATTCACCGAGCACCAGTCGAACTCAACGCTGGAACCGATGCGGTAGGCACCCGAACCGAGCACAACGACGGACTTCTCGTTCTTGTAGTAGTTCACGTCGTAACCCTCTACGGCGTAGGTCAGGTAGAGGTAGTTGGTGAGCTCGGGATGCTCGCTGGCCACCGTGTTGATGCGCTTCACGGCCGGCAGGATGCCCAACTCCTTGCGGCGGGCACGTACCATGAGGTTTTCCTTCTCCATGTTGCCCGTGGGGTGGAGCACGAAGCGGGCAATCTGGAAGTCGGAGAAGCCCAGTACCTTGGCCTCGCGAAGCACGTCGGCCGGCAGGTCTTCAACCTTATTATATTGGGAAAGTTTATGCTTGTAGTCAACGATGTTCTTCAGCTTGCCCAGGAACCAAGGATCGATCTTGGTCAGTTCGTAGATGCGGTCGATGGTGTAGCCCTCTTCCAGCGCCTGTGCGATGGCGAAGATACGCAGGTCTGTCGGATGGGACAATTCGTGGTCGAGGTCGTCGAAGTGGGTGCCGTCGTTGCCCACAAAGCCGTGCATGCCCTGACCGATCATACGCAGGCCCTTCTGGATGATTTCCTCGAAGCTGCGGCCGATGGACATGATTTCGCCCACGGACTTCATGCTGGAACCGATTTCGCGGCTCACACCGACAAACTTCGTCAAGTCCCAACGGGGAATCTTACAGATGAGGTAGTCGAGCTGGGGTGCCACGTAAGCGGAGTTGGGCGTACCCATCTCGCCAATCTGGTCGAGCGTGTAGCCCAGGGCAATCTTGGCAGCCACAAATGCCAACGGATAACCGGTGGCCTTGGATGCCAGTGCGGAAGAACGGCTCAGACGGGCGTTCACCTCGATGACACGGTAGTCGTTGGTCTCGGCATTGAAGGCATACTGGATGTTGCACTCGCCCACGATACCCAGGTGACGGATGCACTGGCGCGACAGTTCCTGCAACATCTCCACCTGCTCATCGGTGAGCGAACAGGTAGGAGCCACCACGATAGACTCGCCCGTGTGGATGCCCAGCGGGTCGAAATTCTCCATGCTGGCTACGGTGAAACAGTGGTCGTTGGCGTCGCGGATCACTTCGAACTCGATTTCCTTCCAGCCCTTCAGTGACTCTTCCACCAGAATCTGTTTGGAGAAAGTGAACGAGCTTTCGGCCAGCTTGACGAAGGCTTCTTCGTCGGGACAGATACCACTGCCGAGGCCGCCCAAGGCGTAGGCCGAACGCACCATGACAGGATAGCCGATTTCGCGGGCTGCCTTCAGGGCGTCTTCCATGCTCTCTACGGCGTGGCTCTTGGGCGTCTTCATCGGAATCTCGTCGAGCTTCTTGACGAAGAGGTCACGATCTTCGGTGTACATGATGGCTTCGACCGAGGTACCCAGCACACGTACGCCGTACTTCTCGAGAATGCCCTTCTGGTAGAGTTCGGTACCGCAGTTGAGCGCCGTCTGTCCACCAAAGGCCAGCAGGATGCCGTCGGGGCGTTCCTTCTTGATGATTTCTTCCACGAAATAAGGGGTCACCGGCAGGAAGTAAACCTGGTCGGCGATACCTTCCGAAGTCTGGATGGTAGCGATGTTGGGGTTCACCAGCACGGAGCTGATACCTTCTTCACGCAACGCTTTCAGCGCCTGCGAACCGGAGTAGTCGAACTCTCCGGCCTGACCGATCTTGAGCGCACCTGAACCCAAGACGAGCACTTTCTTCAATTCGTTCTTCATTTTTTCTCTTTATAAGTTGTTTTAAATCGCTAGTAAATGCCTTTTGAACAAAAAAAATGCGTCACCCGACAACGGACAACGCATTACAAAAATTTAAATATCTTACCGGAAACAGAAAAACCATCGACCGGCGAATGAAATTCATCCGAACTGAAATAAAAGCTGGTACCCATTTCCTGTGATTGCATATACTTCTCTGAAAATTTGTGCAAAGTAACGATTTATTCGGGATATGAGCAAATTTTCAGGAGGTATTTTAAGACAAAATGACCAGGCTCGTTAAAAGCAATCAGACAATGCTATTTATTAACACAGATATTAGCAGTTTCCCATTTATGTGTATCAGAACATTTAATATTCAAGACTTGATTTCCTACCTGCATACGGAAATCACCTTTCTCAAGTATCCATTTTCCGTCAGCACCTACAAAAGCAAGATCACTTCCTTTGATAGTCAATGTTACAGTTTTGGTCTCACCTGGCTGTAATTCCACTTTCTTGAATGCGCGCAGCCTGCGATTCTCTGGTGTGAGCGATGCTACCAAATCGCTGCTGAACAACATTACAACTTCTTTACCTGCAATCTTTCCAGTATTTGTAACGTCTATTGTAAATTCCAGTTTTTCGTTTTCAGTAAAAGTATCTTTGTTCACACGCAGATTCCTGTAATCAAAAGTAGTATAACTCAAACCGTAACCGAAAGGCCATTGAACAGAAATTACAGCATCATAATCGTATGCACCTTCCATCTTATCCATTTCCTCGCTTACACGATAATCGTATGTAGTAAGTTCAGCTTGGTTTCTTGGATATGTATATGGCATCTTAGCACTTGGATTTGCATCACCGGCAAGGATATTTGCCAATGCATCTCCACCATAATTACCAGGCAACAAGATATTGATTACACCGTCTGCCAAAGGTTCAATGTCACTTATAATACGTGGACGACCGCCATTTATTACAAGAACAATAGGCTTGCCTGTCGTAGCAAGAGCTTTAACAAGGTTACGCTGGTTTTCAGAGATTGCAAGGTCTGCCAGATTTCCAGGAGTCTCGCAATATGAATTTTCGCCTATACATGCGATGATTACATCTACATTCTTTGCTGCAGCCACAGCTTTTTCTATTTCAGGAGTGCTTTCTTCGTAATACGCTCCTTCGGCAACGTATGTAACTCCTTGTTCTAGGGTTATCAAATCAGCGCCAAACTTGTTGCTTACAGCTTCGTAGATGGTATTATACTCACCTGCAAAACGGTCGGCAAGATGTCCTTGCCATGTATAACTCCATCCGCCGTTAAGGCATCTCATTGAATTTGCATTAGGACCTGTCACGAGGATTTTCTTACCTTTTGCCAATGGTAATATGTTATTATTGTTTTTCAACAAGACTTCCGATTCTTCGGCTGCTCTAAGTGCGATTGCGGCATGTTCCTTACTGCCGAATTTAGGATAATCCTTATAGTCAGTATTAGGTTTTTCAAAAAGTCCCAAACGGTATTTCAGACGGAGAATACGACGTACGGCATCATCAATACGACTCATCGGCACTCTTCCCTCTTCTACCAATTCCTTCAACAGTGTACAGAAATCAAGATTGTAAGGTTCCATAGCCATATCGATACCCGCATTGATGGCAATTTCAATAGCTTCCTTTTTGTTGGCTGCTATTCTTTCACGAGTATATAGGTTATTAATATCCGCCCAGTCGGTAATCAACATTCCGTCCCATTCCAGATCTTCTTTAAGCCATTCTGTGAGTAACTGCCTGTTGGCATGCACAGGCACACCATTAATGGAAGCACTGTTTACCATTATTGTCAGCGCACCAGTTTCTACGCAAGCCTTAAACGGAGCAAAACACTTCTCTCTCAAATCAGATTCTGATATATATGCAGGAGTACGGTCTTTACCAGTACGGGACATGCTGTAACCAAGGTAATGCTTGACAGAAGCAGCTACACGGTCTTCTGAAACATGATTAGGGTCATCTCCCTGAAAACCACGAACAGCCTCACTGCCCATTATGGCATTAACCAGACAGTCCTCCCCATAATTTTCCCAAACACGCGACCAGCGAGGATCTCTTGCCATATCCACCGTTGGTGAATAAGTCCAAGGACAGTTGCTTGCTCGTGTCTCGTATGCAGTTATAACGGCCGACTCGTATGTCAGTTCAGGATTAAAGGATGCACCAAGATTGATATTCTGCGGGAAAAGCGTTCCACCAAGGGTATAAGTAGTACCATGATTCTGATCCAAGCCGTAAATACAAGGAATACCTATTTCCTTCATAGATACTTCCTGAATATAACCGATGATTTCTTTCCATTTCTCACGGCTTTGAGCAACCGGTCCGGGAGCATTCAGTACAGATCCGACCTTGTACTTTCCAATTGCATTTTTTACTTTTTCCTTATCCAGTTTGAACTCTCCGCCCACCACATTGCCAAGAACATCTATTGACAGTTCTGTCATCTGTCCGACCTTTTCTTCCAAGGTCATTCCCGCTAATGTAGCTTCAACCTTCTTCTCTATTTCTGTATCTTTCGTCAAACTGACAGGAGTTGCCGCCTGTACGAAGCAGGCAGCATTTCCTATTATTGACGATACAAATAATACTTTTCTTAAATTCATATTTATCAATTTTTTTCTTGGTAAATAAATTATTCTTCGTAAGTAATTCTATCAACGTAATATCCGAAACCTACACAAAGGAATCCATCTTGCGAATTCAACAAGTCAAGAATCTCATGTGACATAATTATGTCACTAACACCGTCCGCATAAACATCAAACTCAGGGTACCCGGGAAGTTCTGTCCACCATCCGGAAGAGAATCTGATTTTATGATAGCTATCATCAGATTTAATTGAGTAATATACCTTTAATTTTGTTCCTACAGGCAAATTCTTCACATCATTCTGTACCGCATCAAACAACCTGTTTGGATCACCTTCAGGTAAATCCCATGATACATAATGATGTCCATTCCATAATTCAACTTCCAATGGAGAGTCTTTTACCGTAACTGCAAGTTCTGTCTTTATCTCACCATCAATAAAGAAACTAACATTTTCTCCGGATTTGGATATACCTGTCAATACATAATCTCCGTCTGCAATTGCAGGTGAAATGAATGTAAGACGAGTTGAATACTGTTCAACGAATGTAGTGATTGTATTTCCACCCAATGACAACGAAACGACCTTGTCAAGATTCAAACCGGTAATAGTCCACTCAGCATCAGGACGCTTGTTTTCAGGTCCTGCAGTAATCAACGGCTTGGAAGTAACATCCATTGTATTAGCACCGTATCTACTGCCTTCCACATCTATAAATTCCACACGATACTCACCGTCAGACAATTCTGAAGGAATTTTAAATTCAATATAACCATCTGATTCCACGTATGTTATATCAGAGATTTCCACTTCCTGATTAGTTTTAGACTCGGCAATGTTTATCTGCTTTAATGCTACTTTTGCAACCTTTTCAAGATTTGTTCCACTAAGACGTGCCCATCCTCCAGTTGCGACAATACGTTCTGATATTACTTCTTCACTCTGAGGATCTTCAGCCAAAGCTTTTATTTTTACAAGTCCTTCACGGAAAGTTGTCTTTCCTACAGGAGTTGAGACATCAACCCTAAGATGATAAACACCAGCATTAAGATTCATCTCGAGCGTCTTTTCTGTTCCGACTTCTTCACCGTCAAGAGTCCAAACCACAGAAGTGAAATCAGCAGGCGTAGTTGTTACTGTTATTGAAAACAATACATCCCTGTCTATTTCAGAAATAGTTCCCAGTCCACCATTAGCGTCACGCTCCGGAAACGTAGGAGCTATGATACGAGGCTCGTCATCTGCTGTTGCAGTAGAAAATGGCTCTTCTTCACTACAAGATGTAAAAGAGAAACCTGCACCGAGCAATATAAATAATATCCAATATATATTTTTCATTTTAATACGAAATTTAAATTGTTTAGTGTACTAGATTTTTATTCTTTATCCCACCATACAGGAATATTCCAACTGTTAGTTCCACCCATACGGTCCAAAGCTTCCTGATAACCTTCCTTGTTGTAAGAAGACTCAAGTATAGGATAGCACAAACGTACAGGAATGTCGTATCCACCAGTAAGCTTGTCTGCCGCATAACCATATTCTGCAGGAGATTTCAGCTTTGGATATCCTGAACGACGTATGTTAGCCCAACATTCTGACAGATTATGGAAGTGAAGAATCCAAGCCTGAGTATTTATTGCTTCTTTCTTGCCTTCGTCACTAAGAGCAGAAATAGGGTGATTTGCTATATAATCGTTTATATCCTGATCGTCAATTTCGCAATCATAGTTATCAACTAGAAATGCCATCGAAGCCTTAACTCCATTTTCGTAATGCTGCTCAACAGATGTAGCACCTACGTTCCATCCTTTAAGCTTAGCCTCGGCCAATAGGAACTCAACCTCAGCGTATGTCATCACAACACCTGGGTTGTCAGATTTAAGGAAATTCTGGGCCAATTTAGGACGGGTAGCATCCTGTAACCATGGATTTGAGTAATTCGTATTGCCAGGATACCTTTCTTTAAGGTCCGCTATAATTTCACTCCAATATCCATTATCCGGCCATGGTTCATACCAGAATTCACCTGGCTTAGAAGGGTTGAACTGTGCACCCAGTTCCAGCATTTCGTCTGTCAGATCAATACGGTTATTAGGATTTGACTGAGTCAGACCCTTGTCGAAATAACAACGGGTAAGTGCAAAAGTACGAGGGTCGTCATTGTCCTTCAAAGTATTGAAGAAAGTAGAACAGATATAAGTCTGATTATTTGCAGGGTCATTACCAAAATACAACTGTGACAAAGCGTTACGTCTGTAATCTGTATATGCTTCCTGACCAAAATTGAATGTAAGCTCCATATATTCAATCAATGCGTCATCATCAGCACTTGTCATATAGCCGGCAGGATCTGTAAATGCCTTTTCAAACTCTTCCTGCGCCTTCTGTGGAGAAACATCAGATATACGCATAGCATAACGCATACGAAGAGAATTTGCTAGCTTTTTCCATTTTCTTATATCTCCATTAAATATCACATCACCTGTGATTTCATCTTTCTTATCGTCTAAAGCGGCAGCGGCTTCAGTCAGTTCTGTAAAGAAACTGTTGTAGATTTCCTCTTGTGTATCATAACGTGGACTTGTTATACCACTGATAAAACCTCTGGCTGCCTCTGAGTATGGAGCATCACCGTATGTATCTGTTATGATAGACATAAGATATACTTTGTAAATCACAGCAGCGGCATGTATGTTCACTTTGTTCTCGTCACCTTCTGTCTTTACCTCAACATCTACAAGATTCTTGATTCCTGTAGTATAAAGATTTGTCCAAAAACGATTCATTTCGTTATTGTCAATTTTGTGCTGACCTCCGTAGTTTGTTGTATTCCAACATCCCATAAGCTGCTGCGTAAAGGCACCTATATAGCTTCGGTATATTTCTATCATTCCAAGGTCGCCGTATGTCTGTAGTTCGGCAAAAGTCAACTGTGAATTTGGGTCAATATTTTCAGCTTTCGACGGGTCTGTATTCATGTCATTCATGTATTCATCACTGCAAGCTGTAAAAGCAAGTGCTAATGCCATGCACATTGCTGTTTTTATATATGATTTGTAACGTTTCATTGTGTATTTCTTTTTGAAATGATTTAGGATTAATTAGAACTTAACGTTGACATTGAAACCATAGCTTTTACGTGAAGGCAATGAGCCATATTCCATACCCATACCTGTAGTATTGTTATAGTTCGAATCAGGATCGATATTAGGAATCATTACTGTCCCGTTAAAAATGGAAATTGGTCTTTGAAATAATTGAAATATAGTCTTTTACAAGCATTTTTAGGGTGCGACGAT
>DXAV01000003.1 GCA_019116805.1 Candidatus Bacteroides merdavium
CCAACAGATCGTCAATGCTCATGGGCGACTGATTCTTGCTCTTCAAAATCATATTGATGCCCGAATGCACTCCCTTCAGGTCGGCCATCATCGAACCCATCATGCCACCAGGCAGTCCACACTTGAGCAACAAAGACGACATATGCTTGTTGGTAGGATCCATAAAATATCCCAGAAAATCATCGATAAACTCCTGTGTCATGGCACGAGCCTTCATATAAGCTTTCATATTGATTTCAGGCACCTGGAAACCCTTGTCCTTCAGCATAGCCTGCACAGAAATTACGTCGGGATGTACCTTACCCCATGACATGGGCTCCATGGCCACGTCTATAATATCGGCACCATTCTCACAAACTTCGAGAATAGAAGCCATTGACAAGCCAGGCCCGCTGTGTCCGTGATATTGGATAAGGACCTCGGGATGACGCTCCTTGATAGCCTTAGTCAGGCAGCCCAGCATACCAGGACGTCCGATGCCGGCCATATCCTTCAAACAGATTTCGGGAGCACCGGCCTCAATCAGTTTGTCGGCAATTTCAGTGTAATATTCCACGGTATGAACCGGTGAATAGGTAATACAAAGTGTAGCCTGTGGAAT
The DNA here is from genome assembly GCA_019116805.1 of Candidatus Bacteroides merdavium. Taxonomy (GTDB): domain Bacteria; phylum Bacteroidota; class Bacteroidia; order Bacteroidales; family Bacteroidaceae; genus Bacteroides; species Bacteroides merdavium. The sequence continues at coordinate 602 of DXAV01000003.1, forward strand.
CATACCCGCCTCCAAGGCATATTTAATAGAAGGAATGATGTTGCGAGTTTCATTCAATCCACAAAAGATGCGGGTGATGTCCACTCCCTGTGCATGCTTCACTTTATACATCAGACGACGTACGTCGGCAGGTACGGGATACATTCGCAAGGCGTTCAGTCCACGGTCCAGCATGTGTGTCTGGATACCCACCTCATGGAAAGGCTTGGTAAAGGCGCGCACAGCCTTGTTAGGATTTTCACCGTAGAGCAGATTCACCTGTTCAAAGGCTCCGCCGTTGGTTTCCACTCTTGCAAAACAGCCCATCTCAATAATCAATGGAGCGATGCGAACCAGTTGATCCACTCTTGGCTGATATTTACCGGAGGATTGCCACATGTCTCTGTAAACGAGACTGAACTTGATTTCTTTTTTCATTCTAGTCAGGTATTAGTGATTTTTTCTTTGGGTTAACTTAACATATACAAATATAGAGTTTTTAATTGACATAACGACATATAAATACCAAAATATTCATATAAAAAGATATGTTATATATCATATTGTCATATCAGCATTCCTTATACAATAATAGTGAACTACTTCGATACGATTATTTCGGAGTAAAAAAAGAACCCGAATGTGATTTTTTTATAGCTTTGTACACAGATTGATTATCAAAAGCATCTCAACCGAAAAAAAATGTAAAGTTATGAGAATCATGAAACTGAAAATGCTGCTATGGCTGGTCGTAACCGTCATAGCCATGCCCGCATTCAGCCAAGGCCTGAAAGCATTCAAGCTGAAAAACGGTCTTTCCGTATATATATGGGAAGACGTGTCGCAATCGGACGTATTCGGACTGGTCGGCGTTCGAGCAGGCTCCATCAACGAACCGGAAGAATATACCGGACTGGCCCACTATCTAGAACATGTCATGTTCAAGGGAACGAACAACATCGGCGCCCTCAACTGGGCCGAGGAAGAACCCATTTACAAAGAAATTATCACCAAGTATGACCAAAGGGCAGCCGAAACAGACCCCGCCAAGAAAGACGCACTGAACCAGGAAATCAACGAACTGACTCTAAAAGCCGGCAAAATCAGCCTGCCTACCGAATACTCCAGCCTAATGGAAAGCATTGGAGCCAAAGGCGTGAACGCAGCCACGAGCTACGACTACACCTTCTACCATAGTTCTTTCCCCGCCTATCAGGTGAACAAGTGGCTTGAAATCTCCTCACAACGCTTTATCCATCCCGTATTCCGTTCCTTCCAGCCGGAACTGGAGAACGTGTACGAAGAATACAACCGCTCACAGGATAACCCCAATCAAGCCGTCAGCAGTTTCTTCATGAGCAAGGCATTCGAAGGACACCCCTATTCACGTGACATCATTGGCCTGCCCGAACATCTGAAGAATCCGCAACTAAGCAAGCTTATCGAATTCTACAACACTTGGTACGTGCCTGAAAACATGGTATTGATATTGGTAGGAAACATCAATGCCCAACAAGTGGCCGGACGCATAGCCGGTACTTTCGGCCGCCTGCCCAAAAAGCCGATGCCCACACGTAAAGCCTATACAGACATGAACATACAGGGACGCAAGCAGTACACCGAGAAAATAGGCTACTATCCGCAGGTTGCCATGGTGTTCAACGGTGTACCGGCCGGACACCCTGACGAAGACGCACTGGATATCGCCCTCTCCCTGCTGAGCAACGGAAGCCAGACGGGAGCGCTGAACAAGCTGGTACTGGACGGTGAGCTGACCAGTGCCGGAGCCTACGCACAAACCTTCCGCGAACAAGGCCGTTCGGTCGTAGTCAGCATCCCGCTTTACGACGAGAACCAACGCCGCTTTGAATCGAACAGAAGTGCCGAAAAGAAGGCCCTCGAAGCTATCGAAAAGATTGCCAACGGCGAATTTGAAGACTGGAAAATCAACGCCATCAAGGCAGAGATGTGCCGCCAGTTCGACCTGTCCATGGAAAAAAATGAGCAGAAGGCCATGATCCTGATGAACGCTTTCTGCAACGAGCAGGACCTGAACGAGATACTGAACTACAAGGACAAGATTATGGCCGTGACCAATGACGACGTGAAGCGCGTGGCCAAGCAATACTTGTCTCAAAACTACCTGGCCCTCTACATCGAACAGGGTAAAGCCAAGAAGAGTGAAAAAATTGCCAAGCCCAACTATAAACCCGTAGAACCGCCCGTAGGCCAGCAGTCGCTCTACGCCCTGCAATTCAAGAACCTACCTATCGGTCACGTGGCCGAAAACCTGATCGACTTCAGTGACGTGCAGGTGAAGCAACTGAACGACCGCTCCAAGATGTACTACACGCCCAACAAGGAAAATAACATCTTCCAGCTTGTCCTGCAATACGGTGCAGGAACCGACGAATTCCCCAAGCTCGACGTAGCCGCCAGTCTGATGAACAGCGCAGGCGTCATGGGCCTCTATGAACCGCAGCAACTGAAGGAAGAGCTCAGCAAGCTGAATGCCACCTGCTACGTGTCTGCCGGCTCCAACTACCTGACCGTCGTGATGGAAGGCTTCGAAGAGACTCTGCCCCAAGCCTGTCAGCTCCTGTCCCGCCAAATCCTGATGCCCAAGCTGGACGACAAGCAGCTGGCCCAGCTGAAGGGCAACATTCTGAGTACACGCCAGCAGCGCAAGGAGAATGTCAGCACCCTGAACGAGGCTCTGCGCCAGTATCTGCTCTACGGCGACCACTCGGACTACATTGACGAACTGACGGACAAAGAGATTCTGGAACTGCAGATATCCGAACTGACGGGTGACATCAACCGCGCCTCCAATTTCGAATCGAAAATCTTCTATACCGGCACCCTGCCGTTCGACAACGTCTATGCCATCCTGAGCCAAAATCTGCCGCTGGTAGCCAACGAGCGCCCCTCCGAGTCGCCACGCGTGAAGCCGATGCAGACGGTGAGCGAAAACACCATCTACTTCCTGCCCAACAACGACGCCGAACAGGCACAGATCCACTTCTACCTACCTATGCAGACGGCCGACAAGAAGGATGACGTGCTGCGCGACGCCTTCAACCAATACTTTGGACTAGACTTCACCGGACTGGTGCTGAACGAAATCCGCGAAAAACGTTCCATGGCCTACACCGCCTACGCCTATGCCGCTACACAAGGCATTGCCGGGAAAGCCAGTTACCTGTACGGCAGCATCGGTACGCAGAACGACAAGGCCAACGACGCTATCGACGTCTTCATGGGCCTCATCAATGACATGCCCAAGAATGCAGACCGTATCGACAACATAAAGAGCTACCTGCGCCAGTCGGTCCTGACTAACCATCCCGATTTCCGCAGCAAGGCAATGTATATGGTGAACCTCGGTTATCAAGGTTATAACGAAGACCCGGCCAAAGAACAATTACCGCAAATCGATGCCCTGACCTTTGACGACATCGTGAAGTTCTACGAAACGAATATCAAAGGCAAACCTTATGCCATCGCTATCATGGGCAACCCAAAGATGATTGATCTA
>DXAV01000058.1 GCA_019116805.1 Candidatus Bacteroides merdavium
TCCACATTAGCATTCACTGTAAACTCCAACCTCCCGCCTTCCGCATCCATTGTATATTCATCCTCTGCAATGACAATCGCATCTTTCTGGGCCTGAGTCACAATAAGCTTCTCCTGCAAACCATTTTCTTCATCAACAAAGTATATCTCAGCCGTCCGCGCATCATACCCCTCGTTCGCCGCTACCGTGAAGTAGTGCGTATAGGCTGAAAAGGAACGGGTGGACGCCTCTGTAATCCAAGGAACGTCGGGCATCACTACCTTATACGACGTGTTGCTCTTCAGCTCCACCTGAATGGTCTCACCGTCGGACGGCACTGTATATTCTTTCTGCGACAACAGAATGGCCGGCTCGCTGCCCGCCTGATAGACCGTGACCTGCTCCGTCAAGTCATTGCCTCGCAAGGTAATGACCGCCTGACGGACAGCCTCATCCGAGTTCTCCGCCACCTGGAAACTCAGGGTAGAAGCTGTAAGCCCACGCGTAGTGGAGGAGGACGAAGCCGTCAACCAGTCCTTGGCAGACTCTTCAATCTCATAAGTGACACTGACATTCGATTGTAATTCAATACTGAAAGTACCGCCTATGGCATCCATCTCAACCTTGTTGGAGCTGACCAGCAAGGCATCCTTCTGCTTCTGGGTGACGGTAATGGTCTGCTTTGCGCTTCCGCAAGTCAGCAGAACAGCCGCGTTTCTTTCATCATACGTTTCATTGGGTTGCGCACTCACCTGAAGCGTTACCGTGCCCGCCCCTCCTTGTGTAGGAGATATACTCAGCCAATCGACCGCACGGGTAACGGCATTGACGCTGACCGACCAGTCGGCCGAAGCCGTAAATGTCAAGGTACACGTACCGCCTTCCGCACTTATCACCGGCTTCAGATCCGTGCCACCTTCGAATTCAATGGAAGGAGCCTCGGGGACAGGATTTTCCTTGTCGCCACAGCTTAAACAAATGATGGACAACATTAACAATAAAAATACTGTATAGTTTTTCATAAGAAACCGTTTTAAACCATTCATACTCATAGTGATTTGCAAATATAAGGATTTTTATCATTCATTCACAACTTATACGGCTTTTATTATGCCTCTTTATTTTACAAATGCAACTTTAATGATTTTACCATCCATTATGCATCTGAAAGACAAGAGTATAGCAGTTTATTTTACTTTATCAAAAATAAACTCTCAGTTTATTATGGATAAACCAGCAGTTTATCGACGTTAAACTATCGGTTTAAGCAGATTAAACTGAGAGTTTAATAGGAATAAACTGACTATCCAATCAGATTAAGAAAATCCCTTGCCCAAAGTATTAAATCTCCTTAACGGGCTATCCTCAAATCACTTTTTATTTGTTATTTTGCACCAAATTTAGGTGTGCTGTGTCCCGACCGTTCGCGGATGCGCTGCCTTAGGCCGGAGACCCAATGAATAAAGTTACCATAGAAACCTGTCCGTTGTGCAACGGAACCCATCTAGAACGTACGCTGACGTGCGTCGATCATTATGCTACAGGGGAAATGTTCCACCTGTGCCGTTGCGCAGACTGCGGTTTCCTCTTCACACAGGATTTTCCGGCAGAGGCTGAAATAGGCCGTTACTACGAAACTCCCGACTACATCTCCCATTCGGATACAAAGAAAGGTGCCATGAACCGCCTTTACCACTGGGTGCGCCGCTACATGCTGAAGCGGAAAGCCAAACTCGTGATGCGCGTCACCCACCGCAAAGAAGGGCATCTGCTCGACATCGGCACAGGTACAGGCTACTTTCCCGACACGATGAAGCGCCTGGGATGGCAGGTAGAAGCCGTGGAAAAGAACGCTTCGGCCCGCGAGTTCGCCCACGCCCATTTTGGGTTGGAAGTGAAGCCGGACACAGCCCTGAAAGACTATGCGCCGGAGAGTTTCGACGTCATCACCCTCTGGCATGTGTTGGAGCACCTGGAGCACTTGAACGAGACATGGGAGACCTTGAATGCCCTGCTGACGGACAAAGGGATGCTGCTGGTGGCCGTCCCCAACTGCTCCTCGTACGACGCACAGAAATACGGAGCCTATTGGGCCGCCTATGACGTGCCCCGCCACTTGTGGCACTTCACACCCGACACCATCCAGCAGTTCGCTTCCAAGCATGGTTTCATCATGTCCGAACGCCACCCGATGCCGTTCGACGCCTTCTACGTCTCCATGCTCACCGAACGCCACATGAACCGTTCGTTTCCTTTCTTGCGCGGAATGCTGACGGGGATGCTGGCCTGGTTCAGCTCGCTGGTGCGAAAAGAGCGTAGTAGTTCCATGATTTACGTTTTCAGAAAGAAGAAATTATGAAGCCCAAGCATACCAACCACTCAATGCCGATTTTCGACATGCAGTTCGTCACTTCCTGCATCAGCACGACGCTTGTTCTGCTGTTGCTGGGATTGGTCGTGTTCTTCGTGCTGGCGGCCCACAACCTGTCGGTGTATGTGAAGGAAAACATCAATTTTTCCATCGTTATCAGCGACGACATGAAGGAGCGCGACATCCTGCGCATGCAGAAGAGCCTGAATAAGGAGCCCTTCGTGAAGAGTACCGAATACATTTCCAAGAAACAGGCCCTCAAGGAACAAACCGAGGCTATGGGCACCGACCCGCAGGAATTCCTGGGCTATAATCCCTTCTCTGCCTCTATCGAGATAAAGCTGAAATCGGAATATGCCAATGCAGACAGCATTGCCAAGATTGAGAAGCAGATACGGAAGAATACCGACATACAGGACGTACTCTACCAGAAAGATCTGGTGGACGCAGTCAACGACAACATCCGCAAGATCAGTCTTCTGCTACTGGGCCTGGCCGTGATATTGGCGTTGATTTCGTTCGCTCTCATCAACAATACCATCCGCCTGGCCGTTTACTCCAAACGCTTCCTCATCCACACCATGAAACTGGTCGGAGCAAGCTGGAGCTTCATCCGCCGCCCGTTCCTGCGTCGCAATTTCTGGACAGGTGTATTGGCAGCAGCCTTAGCCGATGGCATCCTGTGGGGAGCGGCCACCTGGCTGGTAGAAAGAGAGCCGGAGCTGCTGAAGGTCATCACGCCGCAGGTCATGCTGCAGGTGTCTGTAGCTGTCCTCGTATTCGGTGTGTTGATAACCTGGCTGTGCGCCCTACTTTCGGTCAACAAATACCTGCGCATGAAGGCAGGCACACTTTATTATATTTAACAGACAAGTTGATTTACACGTTAATCGTTGAACTTTATGGACAAGAAAAAATTTGCATTTGACAAGACCAACTTCCTTTTGCTGGCTATCGGCATGGTTGTAGTCATCATCGGCTTCCTGCTGATGACAGGCCCTTCCTCCACTCCGACGCACTTTGAGCCGGACATCTTCAGTGTACGCCGCATCAAGGTAGCACCTGTGGTATGCCTGCTGGGCTTTGTATTCATGATATACGCTGTACTGCGTAAGCCGAAGACAGAAGAAAACGACAAACAACAAACGAATAATTGAAAGAATAAAAGATGGAATGGTTTGAAGCACTGATCCTTGGACTCCTCCAAGGACTGACGGAATATCTGCCGGTGAGCAGCAGCGGCCATTTAGCCATAGGCTCTGCGCTGTTCGGCATCGAGGGAGAGGAAAATCTGGCTTTCACCATCGTGGTGCATGTAGCCACCGTATTCAGCACACTGGTCATCCTGTGGAAGGAGATTGACTGGATATTCAAGGGCCTGTTCAAGTTCCGCATGAACGACGAGACCCGTTATGTCATCAACATCATTATCTCGATGATACCCATCGGCATCGTGGGCGTATTCTTCAAGGACGAGGTCGAAGCCATCTTCAGCTCAGGTCTGTTGGTAGTGGGGTGCTGCTTGCTGCTGACGGCTGTCCTGCTTACCTTTTCCTATTACTACAAGCCTCGCCAGAAGGCTGAAATCTCGAAGAAGGACGCCTTCATCATCGGCCTGGCACAAGCTTGCGCTGTGCTTCCAGGCCTTTCGCGTTCGGGCAGTACCATCGCCACGGGCCTGCTGCTGGGCGACAACAAGGCCAAGTTGGCGCAATTCTCCTTCCTGATGGTCATTCCTCCCATTTTGGGCGAAGCGCTGCTCGACGGCATGAAACTGATGAAGGGTGAAGCCATTGCGGGCGACATCCCTACCCTGTCACTGATAGTCGGCTTTGTAGCCGCTTTCGTATCGGGTTGCCTAGCCTGCAAATGGATGATTAACATTGTAAAGAAGGGCAAATTGATATATTTCGGTATCTATTGTGCCATTGCAGGTGTGCTTACTTTGGTACTGAACCTCATTTAACGCATCCCATAACCATAATTAAAGAGAGAGACGGTGAAATTTAAAAAAGGAGAAGTATTATACCTGAACAAGCCGCTGGGCTGGACATCGTTCAAAGTGGTGGGTCACGTACGTTATCACATCTGCCGACGACTGGGCGTGAAGAAGTTGAAAGTGGGCCATGCCGGCACGCTCGACCCTCTGGCTACGGGAGTTATGATTGTATGTACAGGCAAGGCAACCAAGCAGATAGAAGAGTTTCAGTACCACACGAAGGAATACATCGCCACCATTCAGTTGGGTGCCACAACCCCTTCCTACGACTTAGAGCACGAAATAGACGCTTTCTACCCCACGGAACATATCACCCGCGAGCTGGTGGAGGAGACGCTGAAACGTTTTGTCGGCGAGATACAGCAGGTACCCCCTGCCTTCTCGGCCTGCATGGTGAACGGTAAACGGGCTTATGATCTGGCACGTAAAGGGAAAGAAGTGGAACTAAAACCCAAACTGCTGGTTATCGATGAGATAGAACTGCTGGAGTACAATATGCCGGACATCAAGATACGCGTCGTATGCAGTAAAGGCACCTACATCCGCGCGCTGGCACGCGACATTGGTGAAGCGCTGAACAGCGGTGCCCACCTGATAGCGTTAGAGCGTACCCGTGTGGGGGATGTCCGCATTGAGAATTGCCTTAACCCGCTCGACTTCAAGGAGTGGATTGATGCGCAAGAGATAGAAACAGAAGAAGAACAATAACCTAATTAAAGAAAGGAAAGATATGAAACTGTCGCAATTCAAATTCAAGCTTCCTGAGGAAAGGATCGCTTTGCATCCCACCAAATACAGGGATGAGTCGCGCCTGATGGTGCTCCACCGCAAGACAGGGGAAATAGAGCATCGGGTATTCAAGGACATTTTGGAATATTTCGACGATAAGGATGTGTTCATCTTCAATGACACCAAAGTTTTCCCAGCACGCCTCTATGGTAATAAGGAAAAGACAGGTGCTCGCATCGAAGTATTCTTGTTGCGCGAACTGAATGAAGAACTGCGCCTATGGGATGTACTTGTAGATCCTGCACGCAAAATCCGTATTGGTAACAAACTCTACTTCGGCGAAGACGACTCAATGGTAGCCGAAGTCATCGACAACACCACCTCGCGCGGACGTACGCTGCGTTTCCTCTACGACGGCCCGCACGACGAATTCAAGAAGGCTCTCTATGCTCTGGGTGAGACACCGCTGCCCCACAGCATTATCAACCGTCCTGTGGAGCCGGAGGATGCCGAACGTTTCCAGTCTATCTTTGCCCGCAATGAAGGAGCCGTAACTGCACCGACCGCGAACTTGCACTTCAGCCGCGAACTGATGAAGCGCATGGAGATCAAGGGTATCGATTTTGCCTACATCACCCTGCACGCCGGTCTCGGCAACTTCCGTGAGATTGACGTGGAAGACCTGACGAAACACAAGACCGACTCCGAACAAATGATTGTAAACCAAGAGGCCGTGAATATCGTTAACCGTGCCAAGGATTTAAATAAGCAGGTATGCGCTGTGGGTACCACGGTAATGCGTGCCATTGAAAGCACTGTTAGTACCGACGGTCACCTAAAAACCTATGACGGCTGGACGAACAAGTTCATCTTCCCACCCTACGACTTCACGGTAGCCACCTCCATGATATCCAACTTTCATATGCCACTCTCTACACTCTTAATGATTGTAGCTGCATTCGGTGGATACGAACAAGTGATGAACGCCTACGATGTGGCCTTAAAAGAAGATTACCGCTTTGGTACGTATGGTGACGCCATGCTTATCACAGACAAATAAATGATTTAATGAAGAACGAAGAATGAAGAATGAAGAATTCTCAAAGAAAGAGTTTGTTGGGGGAAAAACAGATAACCCTATGGCCTCTGCATTGCAAGGAAATTCTTCATCCTTCATTCCTCATCCTTCATTTGTCTATTTCTTAGGTTTGGGCACTAATCTCGGCAACAAGGAGCAGAACCTCCGCGATGCCGTGCAGAAAATAGAAGAGCGGATAGGGAGAGTCTCCTCCCTGTCCGCTTTTTATACTACTGCCCCCTGGGGATTCGACTCTGCCAACTGCTTCCTGAACGCAGTCTGCCAGGTCGGCACGACGCTTCAGCCCTTGCAGGTACTGGAAGCCACACAGGCCGTAGAACGCGAGATGGGGCGTACGTCCAAATCGGTGAACGGCGTCTATCACGACCGCGTCATTGACATCGACCTGCTGCTCTGTTACGCCGCAGACGGCACTCCTGTCACGGTTGACACTCCCCATTTGCACCTGCCCCACCCGTTGATGCACCTGCGCGACTTCGTGATGCGCCCGCTGGTAGAGATTGCGCCTCATGCACTACATCCTATTTTCAGAAAAACAATGGAGGAGCTTTGGGAACAAGAATCATGTGAAAAATACCATGCCCGATAGAAAAATATCGTTAAAGAGCAGACATAGAACAGAAATTCTCCCTATCTTTGCGCCCGAAATAACCATGTGGAAAGATTTGAGTAGCTTGCAACCACAGAAAAAAATGCTAAAACACATACTTTTCTGAACAGTACGGTTTCGTGCCGGTACTTCTACTCGCTGAACTTTCCCATTCAAATTTTGTTTTATTAATTATTACTTAATTGTTATTGAAATGGGATACTTGTTTACATCCGAATCGGTGTCTGAAGGACACCCCGACAAAGTGGCCGACCAAATATCGGACGCCGTACTTGACAAACTGCTAGCCTACGACCCCAGCTCCAAGGTAGCTTGCGAAACGTTGGTAACAACCGGACAGGTAGTGCTGGCCGGTGAGGTAAAGACCAAGGCTTACGTAGATCTCCAGCTCATTGCACGTGAAGTCATCAAGAAGATTGGCTATACAAAAGGCGAATACATGTTCGAGAGCAACTCATGCGGCGTGCTGAGCGCCATCCACGAGCAGAGCCCCGACATCAACCGCGGCGTGGAGCGCCAGGACCCCATGGAGCAGGGTGCAGGCGACCAGGGCATGATGTTCGGTTATGCCACCAACGAAACGGAAAACTACATGCCGCTTTCGCTCGACCTGGCACACCGCATCCTCCAGGTGCTGGCCGACATCCGTCGTGAAGGCAAGCAGATGACCTACCTGCGCCCCGATGCCAAGAGTCAGGTGACCATCGAATACGACGATAATGGTACGCCTGTGCGCATCGACACCATCGTCGTATCCACGCAGCACGACGACTTTATCCAGCCGGCCGATGATACGGAGGCCGCCCAGCTGAAGGCCGATGAAGAGATGTTGGCTATCATCCGTAAAGATGTGATTGAAGTGCTGATGCCCCGTGTCATCGCTTCTATCCATGCGCCGAAGGTACTCGCTCTATTCAACGACGATATCACCTATCACGTCAATCCTACCGGTAAGTTCGTAATCGGAGGCCCTCATGGCGATACCGGTTTGACTGGCCGCAAGATTATTGTAGATACCTATGGTGGTAAAGGCGCACACGGTGGTGGTGCTTTCTCCGGCAAAGACCCTTCGAAGGTGGATCGCTCAGCTGCTTATGCTGCCCGTCACATTGCCAAGAACCTCGTTGCAGCTGGTGTAGCCGACGAAATCTTAGTGCAAGTCAGCTATGCCATCGGTGTGGCCCGCCCCATCAACATCTACGTCAACACCTATGGACGCAGCCATGTGAATATGAGCGACGGTGAAATAGCCCGCAAGATTGATGAAATCTTCGACCTCCGTCCCAAAGCCATTGAGGATCGTCTGAAACTGCGTAACCCCATCTATCAGGAAACGGCAGCTTACGGACACATGGGGCGTGAACCCCAGATTGTGACCAAGCACTTCCGTAGCCGCTACGAAGGCAACAAGGATGTTACTGTAGAGCTCTTTACTTGGGAGAAACTCGACTATGTAGATAAGGTAAAAGCTGCTTTCGGATTGTAATCCAACGATAATTTATTATTCCCGAGGGAGTCTGCCGAAAAGAGACCAAATCCTTTTCTGTACTCCCTCGTTTTTTTACCCACAAACGTGCTTTTCTGAGCGAAATCATGTACCTTTGTCCACAAAACCAATTCGTATCATCAAGATGAATAAGATAAATTCCGTCTGTGTTTACAGTGCATCAAGCACCAAGATAGATTCCGTCTATTTCGATACCGCGCGCGAACTGGGCAGTCTGCTGGCCCGGACAGGTATCCGGGTTATAAATGGAGCCGGAAACATGGGATTGATGGCCGCCGTATCTGATGCAGCCTTGACAGCCGGAGGCAGTGTAACAGGTGTTATCCCCCATTTCATGGTAGAACAAGGATGGCACCACACGGGACTAAGCGAACTGATTGAAGTGGAAACTATGCATGAGCGCAAGCAAAAGATGGCAGCTCTGAGCGATGCCGTCATTGCCCTACCTGGTGGATGCGGAACACTCGAGGAACTGCTCGAAATCATTACTTGGAAACAACTGGGTCTCTACCTAAATCCCATCGTCATCTTGAACGTGAAAGGTTACTACGACCCACTACTTGAAATGTTCAGCCGTGCAGCCGAAGAACATTTCATGGGTGTCCGCCACATGGATATCTGGTGTGTTGCTCACACAGCGGAAGAAGCCGTGGCACAAATACAATCTACTCCTATTTGGGATGTCTCCATCCGTAAATTTGCAGCTTTATGATATTTCCTATACTGCTTCAGGCCCTGCCCGCTGCAGACCAAGGCATTCCCCTGCCCTACTTGCCGGGACGTGACGACACTATTGCGCTATTGTTATTATGCTGTTTTCTGTTGTCGTCCTATATTCTGGCACGTAGCCGCAAGTTCCTCCTCCAGCTTGGCAAGGATTTCATCATGCACCGTGAACGAACCAGCATCTTCGCCACTTCTTCAGGCACTGATATCCGCTTCCTATTGGTACTCATTCTACAAACCTGCATATTAGCTGGCGTTTACCTTTTCATCTGTTTCAATAGCTTTTATCCCGAAGCTGTCCACAAGTTCTCTCCTCCTCTATTGCTTGCAGGCTATGCTGTCACTTGTGTAGTTTACCTCCTTCTAAAATGGGTCCTTTACAGTTTGCTCGGTTGGATTTTCTTTGACAAAGAAACCACAAGCTTTTGGATAGAATCCTATTCGACACTACTTTATTACATGGGATTTGGATTGTTCCTATCCATTCTCATAGTGGTTTACCTTAATTTTAGCTTGCAAAATTGTGTTATAATTGGCCTTATTTTGCTGGGTTTGGTTAAAATATTGACTCTATACAAATGGATAAAGCTTTTTTGTCACAATTTGTTCGGCAGTTTCCTTTTAATTTTATACTTTTGTGCCCTTGAAATCACCCCATGTATTATATTCTACAGTGGGTTGACGCAACTAAACGATTATTTGACAATAAAATTTTAGGACGTTGAAAATAAAGAAAGTGCTAGTATCGCAGCCGAAGCCGGCCTCCGAGAAGTCTCCATACTACGATATAGCCGAAAAATACGGAGTGAAAATAGATTTTCGCCCGTTCATTAAAGTGGAGAGTGTTTCAGCAAAAGAGTTCAGACAACAGAAGATCTCCATTCTGGACCATACCGCTGTGGTTTTCACATCCCGTCATGCCATCGACCATTTCTTCCATCTGTGTACGGAATTGCGCGTGACTATCCCCGAAACCATGAAATATTTCTGTGTGACCGAATCTATTGCACTCTACATTCAAAAGTATGTGCAATACCGGAAGCGTAAGATATTTTTTGGCCAGACAGGAAAGTTCGACGACTTGTTGCCAGCCATCCTGAAACATAAAACAGAAAAGTATCTGGTACCGATGTCGGACGTACATACAGACGAGATCAAGAATGCATTGGACAAAAACAAAATCCAGCATAGCGAAGCCGTAATGTATCGCACAGTGAGCAATGACTTTCAGCCTGGTGAATCGTTTGACTACGACATGCTGGTCTTCTTCAGCCCCGCCGGAGTATCTTCCTTACAGAAGAACTTCCCCAATTTTGAGCAGAAGGACATCAAGATAGGTACATTCGGTTCTACAACGGCACAAGCCGTACGCGATGCCGGCCTTCGTCTCGACTTGGAAGCTCCTAACGTAAAGGCTCCGTCGATGACCGCTGCCCTCGACATGTTTATTAAGGAGAACAATAAAGAATAAGTGAACAAGTTGCGAAAGCCCGAGAGGCTGAACAAAAAAAAGATAATAGAGAAGATGTTCGCGGGAGGCTCGCGTTCCTTCTCTATTTTTCCTTTACGGGTGGTATGGTTGCCTGTAGAGGAACTTGACGCACCTGTATCCATTCTGGTCAGTGTTTCCAAACGGCGCTTCAAGCGGGCCGTAAAGCGCAACCGCGTGAAACGTCAGATACGCGAAGCCTACCGCCTAAACAAAACTTTTCTACTTACCCCTCTAGCTGAAAAGGGACGCCGACTGGCCATTGCCTTCATCTACTTGTCCGACGAACTGATGGACTCGGCGCTAATTGAAGAGAAAATGAAAATCGCCTTGGTACGTATTGCGGAAAAGGCCCTGGCTGAACAATCATCCCAACCCACCGAATGATCAGAAAGGGACTGACATACTTGCTGTTGCTTCCCATTTACTTTTATCAGCGTTGCATCTCTCCGCTGACTCCTCCTTCCTGCCGTTTTACCCCTACCTGTTCGCAATATGCCGTCGAGGCGCTGAAGAAACATGGCCCCATCAAAGGATTGTATCTGGCCGTCAGACGCATTCTGCGTTGCCACCCTTGGGGTGGTTCTGGGTACGATCCTGTTCCTTAATCAGACAACTTCATGCAGTCTTATCCCATAGACATCCATACTCATCAGCTGGTACACGTACCAGGCGAAGCCATTGTCAGCAGCCTGCCCGATGCTTTCTTTCCGCAAGAGGATGGTTGGTATTCCGTAGGCATTCATCCTTGGAATTTGGATAGTTACGACTGGATGGATGCAACATTCAGAATGTATTTTGAGTCGTTGGTATGTCACCCGCAAGTACTGGCGGTAGGCGAGGTTGGGTTGGACAAGCTTGTATCGGTTCCTTTGGATAGCCAGACAGACGCTCTTCGCTATCAGGCTGATGTAGCTGAATCCATAGGCAAGCCGCTGGTACTCCATCTGGTGAAGGCTACGACGGAACTATTAGCCTTGAAGCGGGAGTTGAACCCTCGTGTGCCCTGGATTGTCCACGGCTTTCGCGGCAAAGCGCAGCTGGCTCTCGACCTTGTACGCCACGGTCTGTACCTCTCTTTCGGTGCCCGCTATCAGGAAGAAGCCTTGCGGCAGATGCCTGCCGATCGGTTGTTTCTGGAGACGGACGAGAGCGATGTCCCTATCTCCGATTTGTACGAACGGGCGGCCCTTGTACGTGGTGTGACGTGCGATGAACTGGTGGAAACGGTTTCCCGCAACGTGCGGAGTGTCTTTTTTGGACATTAAGTTTTGTTTCTTCGAAGAAAGGTCGTACTTTTGCGCCAGTATAACTATAAATCAAATCATTAAACAATCAATCATTCGATGAATTTCGTAGAAGAATTAAGATGGCGTGGCATGCTCCACGATATGATGCCGGGCACGGAAGAACTGCTGGCCAAGGAACAAGTGACTGCTTACATTGGTTTTGACCCGACTGCCGATTCTTTGCACATCGGCCACTTGTGCAGTGTGATGATTCTGCGTCATTTCCAACGTTGCGGACATAAGCCGTTGGCTTTGATTGGTGGTGCTACGGGTATGATCGGTGACCCCTCGGGTAAGTCTGCCGAACGTAATCTGCTGACTGAAGAGACATTGCGTCACAACATGGAAGGCATGAAGAAGCAGCTTGCCAAATTCCTGGACTTTGATTCCGATGCCCCCAACCATGCCGAACTGGTGAACAACTACGACTGGATGAAGGATTATTCGTTCCTCGATTTCGCCCGTGAGGTGGGCAAGCATATTACTGTGAACTACATGATGGCGAAGGACAGCGTGAAGAAGCGTCTGAACGGCGAAGCCCGTGACGGACTTTCGTTTACGGAGTTCACTTATCAGCTGCTTCAGGGTTATGACTTCCTCCATCTGTATGAGACCAAGGGCTGCAAACTCCAGATGGGTGGCAGCGACCAGTGGGGTAACATCACGACCGGTGCCGAGCTCATCCGCCGTACTAATGGCGGCGAGGTGTATGCACTGACCTGCCCGCTGATTACGAAGGCCGACGGCGGCAAGTTTGGCAAGACCGAGAGCGGAAACATCTGGCTTGACCCGCGCTATACGTCTCCCTACAAGTTCTATCAGTTCTGGCTGAACGTGAGCGATGAAGATGCCAAGCGTTATATCAAGATATTTACAGCCTTGAGCAAGGAAGAAGTGGAGGCATTGACTGCCGAACACGAAGCGGCTCCGCACCTGCGCGCCCTCCAGAAACGTCTGGCCAAGGAAGTGACCATCATGGTACATTCCGAGGAAGACTACAATGCGGCTGTCGAGGCTTCGGCCATCCTCTTCGGTGGCGGAACGTCCGAGGCCTTGAAGAAGTTGGACGAACAGACGCTGCTGTCCGTCTTCGAAGGCGTGCCCCAGTTCGAAGTTTCGCGCGACGCACTGGCTGCCGGCGTGAAGGCCGTTGATCTGTTTACTGAAAATGCGGCCGTATTCGCTTCGAAAGGCGAGATGCGCAAGCTGGTACAAGGCGGTGGCGTTTCGCTGAACAAAGAGAAGCTCACAGCTTTCGACCAGGTAGTCACTGCTGCCGACCTGCTGGACGACAAATACCTGCTGGTTCAGCGTGGCAAGAAGAACTACTATCTGATCATTGCGAAATAAGCGAGTACATCATTCTATATATAAAGAAAGGAAGGCCTTACAGGCCTTCCTTTTTTATACGGTTTCATGCCGTCCTCATGCAGTGCTTCCTGGGGATCCGACGAAGTGCTTCCTTACCTCCTCACGCAGCACTGTGTCACACCCTCAGGAAGCACTGTGTCAGGGCGTGATACTTTTCAGGCACAGATTGCACGGAAAAACACGGGTAAGCGTATGAAGTCTGTCCGTGAAAATCCGTGCAATCCGTGCCTGAAAGTCTTTGTTTTACTTGCCGATTTCCTTCAGCAGCTCGTCCACAGCCGTCTTGAGCTGCGTGTCCTCACCCTTGACGATGGTCTCGGGACTGTTGAGTATCAGGATATCGGGCTCCAGTTGCGAGTTTTCCAGATAGGAGCCGTCGGGCAGGCGGTAGCCGATGACAGGGATACCGAATACCAACGAGCGGTCCTGCAGCGTTTCCCACGATACACTGGTCATAGTGCCGGGTACGGGCGCACCTACCAGCTTGCCCAGCTTGCGGTGGCTATATACCCAGGGGGTGCCGTGAGCGTTGGAATAGTTGGCCTCGCACTGCAGCATGATGCTGGGCTTGTTCCAGCGGCGACTGGGCATGTCACAGGCTTCGCGTCCGCGCACTACCTGTGTGAAGTATTTCTCTCCGCTGAACAGTACCTCGATATCTTCGTGCAGGCGTCCGCCGCCGTTGAAGCGAGTGTCGATAACGATGCCGTCGCACTTGTTATACTTGCCCAGAATATCCGAATAGACAGTACGGAAGCTGCCGTCGTCCATCGACTGGATGTGTACGTAGCCCAGGCGTCCGCCCGACCAGCGTTCCACGTCGGCTGCGCGCTGCTTCACCCAGCGCTGGTAGAGCAGGCCGTTCAGGGCGCCGCTGCTGATGGGTTTCACCACTTCGTCCCAGCGTTCGCCCGAGGCAGGGCTGTAGAAGGAGACGAGCGTCTTGCGGCCCGCCTTGCCGTTGAGCAGCTGGCTGATGTCGGTTTTGGCATCCAGCGTCTGCCCATCGATTTTCTCGATGCGGTCGCCGGCCTTTACCTTGGATCGGGCCGTGTCGAAGGGTCCTTTCTCCACCACTTCGTCTATCAGCAGCCCCTGTCCACGGTCGGTCCAGCTGTAGAGCAGACCCAGGCTGGCGGTAGCGTCGGTGGCCAGCGAGGGGTAGTAGCGTCCGCCCGTGTGCGACACGTTCAGTTCGCCCAGCCATTCGCTCAGCAGTTCGGCAAAGTCGTAGTTGTTGTTGATGTGGGGCAGGAACTTGCGGTAAGCGGCCGACATCTTGTCCCAGTCCACGCCGTGCATGTTCAGGTTGTAGAAGCGTTTCTTCTCCTGCTTATAGACATGATCGAACATATAGGCACGTTCCTCGGCCAGATCCATCTTCATTTCGGCACGGTAGGTGATGGCATCCAGCTTGTCGCTCTTGGTGTTCATCTTCTGCATGCTGCGGCCGCTCAGGATGAAGAGGTTGTCGCCCTTCTTGTCCAGCGTCAGCGAAGCCCATCCGGCATCCATCTTCTTCAGCAGCTTGGTGTCGTGCTTGCGCAGGTCCATCTTCCAGAGGTCGAAGCCCCCTTCGAAGGCCGACATGTAGTAGAGGCTTTCGCCGTCGGCCGAGAGGATGGCGTCGCCCAGGCGCGAGGAGTTGGGCGTGAGGCGCACGATGCGGTCCTCGATGCCGTCCAGCTCTACTTCGATGGCTTTCACGTCGTCTTTCTTTTCGCCGTCCTTCTTGTCTTTCTTGTCCTTGTCGTCGTCCTTGTCTTTCTGGTCTTTGTCGGCTTCGGCCTTCTCCTGCTTCTGAAGTTCATAGTCCTCCTTGCTCAGGCGGAACTTGTCGTAGGCGTCCTGATTGAGGAACACCAGCATGGCATCTTCCAGCGAGCCCCACGAAGCATGGCTGCGCATACCATAACGGTCGGTGCTGAAGAGGATGGCGTTGCCTTCCATCACCCAGCGGGGCGAAGAACTGAAATAACCGCTACCCGTCAGGTTGAAGATCTCGCCCTTGCCGTCGGCACTCACCAGGCCGATGTCAGTATAGGGGTCGTGGCCGTTGCCGATGAACTCGAGGGCGAACCACTTGCCATCGGGCGACCAGCGGTAATTGAAGCCGCCTGCGGTGCTGTACCAGGTGGAACCGTCGGTAATCTGGCGTACCTTCTTCGTCTCGAGATTAAGGACCATCAGGCGGTTGCGGTCTTCGATGAAGGCCAGTTCCTTGCCGTCGGGTGAGAAGGCGGGCATGGTGCGTTCCACGGTAGTGGAGGGCAGCAGCACTTCCTCATCTATCAGCGTGGCGTTGGCAAAGTTAGGGTCTTCCTTGCGGGCTATCTTGGCCAGGTAGAGCTGCCAGTTGCCTCCACGCTCGCTGGCATAGGCCAAGGTACGACCGTCGGGGGCAAAGCAGACGCCGGCTTCGGCCGCTGCGGTATGGGTAATCTGCTTGGTGGTGACATAGTCGGCCGAGGTAACGAATACCTCACCACGGACGATGAAGGCCACCTGTTCGCCGTCGGCCGAAGGTGTGGCCGAGGTAGCTCCGTTCGAGAAACTGAGGCGGGCCACGTTGTCGGCGTCATCCTCCGTCAGGCTGATTTTCACCTTCTGCGGCTTGCCGCCCACGGTCTGCGTATAGATCTCGCCGTCGTAGGTATAGCAGAGGATACCCTTACCTTGCGAGAGGAAGCGAACGGGGTGGGTCTTAAAGGTAGTGACGGGCAGTACAGCCTGCGGGTTGTTCAGCCCCATGCGCCACACGTTGAACGAACCTCTGTCGCGTTCGCTCAGGAAGTAAACCTCCGTGCCGTTGTCCGACAAGATGGGATTGCGGTCCTCGCCAGCGCGATGGGTCAGGTTGGTGTGACGGCCCGTAGCGGCATCATAGCGCCAGATATCACGCGTGACAGACGACGTGTGGTGCTTGCGCCATTCGTCCTCGAAGCCCTTACGGTCCTGATAGAGGAAGGACCCCTTACCGTCGTTCAGGAAACAGATCATCTCGGCAGGCGTAGCCAGTACCTGCTCCGTCCGTCCACCTGCAACGGGCACAGCATAGAGCTCCGTCATGGCCGAGGTGGGGAAGAGGGCGCTCGAGGCAGGGTCTTGCAAAGCGGCATTGAAATAGACCTTCTGGCCGTCGGGCGAGAAAGCCGTAGGCACTTCAGAAGCCGAGTTATAGGTGAGGCGTCGTGCGCTTCCGCCGTCGGCCGACATCACATAGACGTCCATATTGCCTTCGCGGTCGCTGGCAAAGGCTATCTGCCGGCCGTCGGGCGACCATACGGGCGACGATTCGTAGGAGGCCTGCGACGTGAGCCTTACGGCTTCGCCTCCCTGTGCATTCACTTTGTAGAGGTCGCCCTTGTAGCAGAAGGCGATCTGCGTGCCGTCGGGCGAGATGCGCACGTCGCGCATCCAGAGCGGGGTTCCGGCCCAAGCCGAAGCCGCGGCCGTGAGGCCCAACAGCAGGGAACATGTCAGTTTCTTCATTTTTTAAGGGATATTGATGTATTTATTCTGATGAGACAAAGATAGTGCAAACCGAGGGAAGTACAAAACGAAAACTCTGTTTTCGAATTTTACATCCGAGGTGCAGCCTATCTTATGAAGAGATAAACAAAATCGGTAAACCGATTGAAAAAAATGGTTGAATATTTGGAAGCTATCGCCGAAACCTCTATCTTTGCACCGCTTTTTAACAGAAAGCACCTGAAGTTTGGACTATGGTGTAATGGTAGCACAACAGGTTTTGGTTCTGTTTGTCCAGGTTCGAATCCTGGTAGTCCAACGACCAACCGACAAAAGCCCCAAGAGATTTTCTCTTGGGGCTTTTCTTTTTCCGGCATGCCCGCAGGCGCTGCATCAGAATGTATGAAACCGACACGACTGCTTTCAATCTATCAATTTATAACTATGCAAATAGACAATATTATAAGTCAATATGTATGTGATATACCGATATTGTTACGCATAAAGTTTTTTATTGCATAAAATAGCTAACTTTATGAAAAAAGCAGTACCTTTGCGCCGCTTTTAAAACGAACCTGAACTTATATATTGATAGTAGTATATGAAAATAATCTGGTCTATCCGGTCCTTTAACTTCACGAATGTGCCATAGAAAGCGTTCTGACATCGGAGAATAGCTTTTTATGTATCATTTCAAATTATTATTTTCATGTTTACATTCATTACGATAATGGCCTTCGGAGTCATTATAGGCTACCGCTTGCGCCATACGCACAAGATTCATAAAGTAACCTCACTCATCCAGGCAGTGGTTTGCCTGCTGCTCTTTATTTTGGGATTGTCCATCGGAACCAACAAGCTGATTGTCGGCAACCTCAGCTATTTCTGCCGCCAGGCAGCCGTCATCTCCGCCTTAAGCCTGCTGGGAAGTTCAGTGGCGGCCCTGCTCGTATCTCATTTATTTTTCAAGAAAGGAATGAGCGATGAAAAGTAGTCTGGCCATTTTGGTATTTTTCTTTTTGGGATGTGTGGGCGGCCTTTATTATACGGCCGATTTCGATTTGCACCTGCTTTCGGTGGACGTGCTGTATGTGCTGATGCTCCTGCTGGGCATCAACCTGGGTTGCAACCAGGACCTGAAAGGGTTTGTCCGTCAGTTCAGCTTCAAGATGCTGCTGGTGCCCCTTGCTACGATGGCGGGCACGTTTCTGTTCTCGGCCGTGGCAGGGTTTATCCTCAGCCAATGGAGTGTGTTCGATTGCATGGCCGTGGGCAGCGGATTTGCCTATTATTCCATCTCTTCCGTACTGATTACGCAGCTGAAGGCTCCCAGCATCGGCATGCAGCTGGCCACGGAGCTGGGTACCATTGCTCTGCTGGCCAATATCTTCCGCGAAATGACGGCCTTGGTGGGAGCACCCTTCATCAGGAAATACTTCGGCCGTCTGGCCCCCATTTCGGCAGCCGGAATCGGTTCGGCCGACATCCTGCTGGCGTCCATCAGTCGCTATTCAGGCAAGGATGCCATTCCACTGGCCATCTTGCATGGGATACTGATTAACATCAGCGTACCTTTCTTCGTGTCGCTGTTCTGTAGTCTGTAGGAGGTGTACGTTTTTTATTCCTGTTTCGGGTTCAAGCGGATTCGGTTGCAAAATGACAGGAAAACACGCTTTCCGCTAACACGCTCTTTTTTAAAATCAAGCAAACGGGAGGAAAAAACAGCCCTCCTGCTTCCCTTTCCGGCAGGAGAATGCATGCTTAAGCGGGGCAAAGTGCAGGTTTTCCCACATCAGATTGCATGTTTTCCCTCGGAAAAGTGTATGTTTTCCCTCGGAAAAAGCAATGTTTGGCGAGGGAAAAGGCTATGTTTTCCCCGTTTTCGGACTTCGAAGCCTTCGTTTCAGAGTTTCCGCTTCCTGGAAGAGCGGCTTTCCGCCCCATTTTTCTTCCAGAATTTTTGTAAGAATTTCGCTATCGCATTAACAATGAACGGATAAGACCTTCCGCTCTTCGTTTTTTTGCATCAGCCCTGCCATCGGGCCGAACGGAGCGATTCTCAGGCGGTCGGCGTGTCAAAGTGTCAATCTGTCAAATCGGGACTCTTATTTCGGAAATCTGACAGTTTTGTATTTAGTTCACCTTTCGCTATATTTGTACCCTGCTTGATTATTCGTTTGAATTTAATTATAAACTGATATCTTTTTCCCCCATGAACGAAATGGAGTTAATGATGCATTTGCATCTGAATAATGACCGACAAGGGCCAGGTAGTGAAGAAATGACCCGTCTTGCCTTGGATATAGCGCGAGTTGACAAGGCTGCGTGCTATAGAATGGCAGACTTGGGATGCGGTACTGGTGCACAGACACTCACGCTGGCTCAAGAACTGCAAGGTGAAATAGTGGCGGTCGATCTTTTTGAGAGCTTTTTGGAAAAGATGCAGGAACGGATACATAACGCACACCTTAAAGCTTCTGTCACTTCTTTGGCGGCTTCCATAGATCATCTGCCTTTTGCCGAAGGTGAATTTGATATCATCTGGTCCGAAGGTGCTGTTTACAATATCGGCTTTCGGAAAGGAGCCGGTTATTGGAAAAATTTTCTGAAAGAAGATGGTATTCTGGCTGTATCCGAATTGTCGTGGACAACAGGCTCGCGTCCCAATGAGTTGGAACAGTTTTGGAAAGAAGCCTATCCCGAAGTCGATACCGTATCCAATAAAATCAGAGTTCTGGAAGACTTGGGATACAAGGTGTTAGGCCACTTCATTCTGCCCGAATATTGCTGGATGGAGAATTATTACCTTCCATTGCTGGAGAGACATCCCTCTTTTATGAAGGAGTTCGGGCATCTGGAAGTAGCACGAAACATTGTATCTATGGACAAACAAGAAGTTGACTTCTACAAGCAATATAAAGACTATTATAGTTACGGTTTCTATATTGCTCAAAAGATGTAAGAAGGAGAGAGACGGTAACTTGGAATCCCCTCATCGCTTGGTCATGGCAATCATAAACGTGATGGCCACCATCGAAATCAGAATGCCGACAACAATGTTCGTCGTAAGCGCTTCGCCAAAGACGAGTGTTCCTACCAGAATGGCCGTGACGGGCTCAAATACACCGAGCACGGAAGCCTTGGTCGCCCCGATGTTTCGGGTGGCCACAGCCAGCGTGGCGGTGGACACGATGGTGGGCAGCACCGCCAGCCCCACCAGGTTCAGCCAGGCCAGGTGCCCCGTCAGTCCGGTCATTATCCCCGCGCCGGACAGCGCAATCTTCCCCCAAAAGACAAGCGTGCCGACCGAGAGCGCATAAAACGTGAGGAGGCTGTTCGAAATATTCCCGATGACCTTGCTGCGGTTGATGATGACAATGAACAGCGCATAGACCAAAGCCGAAGCGAAAGAAAGCAGAAGCCCCACCGGATGAACCGCCTGCGACGAATCGCCCTGCGTCATGATGACCACTCCCGCGAACGTCAAGACAATGGAAAGCCATACCGGCCATGAAGGAACTACCCGCAAGAAGACCATGATAATGGCCACAAGCACAGGATAGAGGAACACGATGGTCGTAGCCAGCCCCGAAGCGATGTACCTGTATGCCTCGAACAAGGTAAGGCTGCTGGTCGTATAAAGCAAACCCAGCACGAGCAACACGCACGCCTGCTTCCACGTGACCCGGAAACTGTGCCTGCGCAACAGCAGGAACGCCCCCAGCAACAGCACGGCAATAGCATAACGGAAGAACAGGATAGACTCAATCGAAGCCCCGTCCTTCATCAACGGAACAGCAAACAAGGGGTTCAATCCATACGTGATGCCGGTGATGACACCGGCCGGATAACCGATAATGGCGTTTTTACTGAGGGTCTTTATCATTTCTGTATATTGGCTAAAAATTTCAGGCCGCAAAATTACAGAAAAAAACGAATAAAGGAGGAAGTGCCCTCATTCATTTTGGCACGTCCTCCTTTGTCTTTCATCGGACCTACACTGTCAGCGCGGCTGATACGTGCAAGTCATGCTGTCCGTCAAGATCTGGCGTTTGCCCGCGGATGCCTCTATCCGTATTTCGTTGAGGCCTGGTTGCAGAGTGACGCCTTCCCAGCGTACAGTGGCATATGCGTCGGCCGCAACTTTCCCATAGCTTTTCCCATTGACAAACAATTCCGCCTGAGAACAAGTGGTGAAGGCCATGAACGTTTGCTGCGGACGCGTGCGAAGGACGCAACGCTTCTCGGCCAGATGGAGCATGGGCTCATCGGGACGCCAGTTGGCTTTGTAGAAATAGAAGGCGTCTTTACGCGTGCGGCGGTCGAAAGTGACCAGACCTTTGTCATTGATGCCGGGGCGGTCGCCTTCATGACGATGGGCGGCTCCGAAGTCAAACATGTTCCATACGAAACTACTCCACAAGTAAGGCCGGGAAGAAATGGTTTTCCAGTTTTCTATGTGATAATAAGTCTGCCAGTTCTCCGGATGCCAGGTACCAGTAGGTTGAGGTTTGGCCAAAGTATCTTGCTGATGGTAGACACTGGCACCAGCACCGTATTCACTGATAGCAATACAAAGCTGCGGATGGTCGCCGTGGGTCTCGTCAAGCCAGCGGCCCAAGTCGGCAGGGGTGCCTCCGTACCAACCGTCATAACGGTTCCACGCTATAGCATCGGTAACGAAGTTGAGGCTGCCTTGGGACTGATTGCTGGCGGAGACGGTAAGACGGGTAGGGTCTTCGCGATGAGCCAGGTCGTTAAGTTCACGAACATATTCTACAGGATTGTCTCCAGTCTCTTTCAGTTCATTGAAAAGCCCCCATACGCAAATGGACGGATGGTTGCCATGCTGGCGAATGAGTTCTTTCAGTTGTTCTTTACCGTTAGCACGGAAGTCGGGCAGGTCTACAAAGCCTTTGTCGGCATACCCGCCGGGGCCCACGAATGGAATTTCCGCCCACACAATAATGCCGTAACGGTCCATGAGATCGTAAAAATACGTAGCCTGCGGATAATGAGCCAGGCGTACGGCGTTGACACCCATCTCAAACATGAGGGCGGCGTCTTCATCATGATGGCAAGTGCGCAGGGCGTTGCCTATCTCCGGACGGTCCTGATGGCGACATACACCGTAAAGGGGCATGTGTCGTCCATTGAGGAAGAAGCCTCGGTCAGGGTCGATGTGAAAGAAACGCAACCCCAAGGGCTGAATGACGCAGTCTGTAATGCTACCTCCCCGTGTGAGGGTTACTTCAGTCTGATAGAGGAAGGGATCGCGCCGGCCATCCCACAGGTGTGGATTGGCAAGATCGAAGCGCAAAGTATCGCAAACGGTACTGTTTGCGGGCAGGGTCAGTTCTTTCCGAAGCTCACGGACCGTTTTACCGCCATCGTTCAGGCAAAATTTCAGTTCCACCTTCTGCGGTTGAGACGTGCCATTGGAAAGATCTACCAAAGCGCGGACAGCGGCATACTCATGCGATACGCTGTCTTGCATCAAGCGTACGCCGGGCGAACCGTAGTTGAGGGGAGAAATACAGACTTCATCGGTGACGATGAGATGAACGTCACGGTAGAGACCGCCATACATATTGAAGTCCCCCACGAGGGGCATCACGTCAAGGCGTTCGGCATTATTGACACGCACGAGTACGGAGTTGTCTTTCCCATAAATTACCCGGTCGGTAATCTCGAACACAAAAGCACCATAACCACCTATATGCTGACCCACGTGACGATGGTTGATAAAAACATCGGCCACGTTGCCCGCCCCCTCAAAGCGAAGGAAAAGGCGTTTACCTTCCCATTCGGGACGAATGAAAACACGGCGTTCGTAGTTACCGATGCCGCGTTTGTAATCTAATTTGCCGGAAAGGGCGTCCTGGGCGTTCCAGGTATGCGGCAAATCAACACGGATGGTCTTGCCTTCTACCTGATGCGAAAAACGGAAATCCCACTGATTGTCCAGCAAGATGTCCTGACGCTGAGCTGAGGCTGTGGCAGATAGCAGGAGCCAGGCAGCCAAGAGAAAATGAAAAATGCGCATGAGAGCAGGGATTAAATATTACTAATGAATATCCGCATGAAGCCAAGTCTTCTTCTGGACTTTCCATCGTCTATCCTGCGACTTAGCCATGTCAAGGTACGGAGTCGGCAAAGTATTGCATAGGAGGACTGTAGAAATCAGTGCCACCTTTTCTATAAATAGGTGCCACCTATTCTAGAACTCGTCAGTACTTAGTCATCATCTTTTCGCCGGAATGACATTGGCTTCTTGCGGACATTTATTTATTACTATATATCAAGGAATATTTTCAGTTTTGACTTGCCGGATGAAACGAGACAGACGTCTGACATCATCGGCATATTGCGGCAAATCCGCCCGGTTGCGGTCTTCCTGCGGATCAATATGGTGGTCGAAGAGCATGTGGGCCGCCCGCAAACTGTCTTTCATCCATACCGCATAGCTGAAACGGTTGTCCACAGCGTTATCACCCCCTTCCCACTGGATGTAGACGCAAGACTTGGTAGGCGCTTGCAGGTCTTGAAATACTTGGGCAAAGCTCTTGCCGTCCAGTTGTCCGTCGGGCATAGGTAGGCCGCACAGTTCACACAAAGTGGGGTAAAGGTCGACAAATTCCACCATGGAGCGACAGTCGCCTTTCTGCATACCCGGTACACGGACAATGAGGGGCACATGCGTGGAGCGGTCCATCAGGTTATGTTTCCCAATAAAGTTGTGTTCACCCAGGTTCCACCCATGGTCGCCCAGCAGTACGACAATGGTATTGTTTGCCAATCCCAATGAGTCGAGGGCATCGAGAACCTTGCCTATTTGGGCATCCACATAGCTCAAGCAAGCGTAGTAACCTCGCTTTACCTGCTGCTGGAAAGTCGTGTCCGTCGGGTCTCCCACACAAGCATAAGCATTGATTTCACCAGAGTTCTTCACTTGGTGTGGCAGCCCTTCAGGACGGAAGCGATCCGGAGCAGGCGATATAGATCCAGGTGGATAAAGGTCCCAATATTTTTTGGGAGCATTAAACGGCAAATGGGGTTTCCAAAAACCGCAGGCCAAGAAGAAAGGTTTTCCGCAGTCTTTCAACCGAGTCAGGTCGCGGATAGCGCGCAGAGCCAGCTTGCCATCATCGTAAGCGGTATCCGGCACTTCAGCCTGTTCGCAGAAAGGTCCCCGCATAGTACGCGGATTGATGTGACGACCCGATTCGGAGTTCATCCACAACTCCCAACGGTTATATTCCGCCCAGTAGACGTCATATCCATCCGGATGAGTGCGGAAAGGTGGCTCACTCCACGAATCAGCATGGTCTTCGATGTGATGGAACACTTTGCCATCGGACACAGTATGGTAGCCATGGCGGGTAAACCATCCGGAGATCGGTATGGCTTCGGGGCAGTCCTTACTGGCACGGGCAGAGAAGTGAATGAAACGATCCGGATAACGGGGATAGACACCAGTGAGCAAGCTGGCGCGCGAGGCGCCACTCACGGGGATGTTGCAATAGGCGTTGCGGAAGACGACTCCCTCGGCTGCCAAACGGTCTATATGGGGAGTTTTGACTTCTTCCACTCCGTAACAGCCCAGCTCGGGGCGCATGTCATCCGCCATCAGGAAGAGAACATTCATACGTTGTTCCTGGGCGTCCGCCCCTGCCGAAGCAAAAAGCATCGGCAGGGCGGAGCAAAGCAGAGTATATGGTCTCAATACGCTCATGGCCATTCAGAAATTGATGTAATAAAATTAAGAAAAAACATCAATTCTCGTTCTCCCAGCCAGGATTTTGGCCCAGTTGTGGGTTGAGCGCCTGCTGATTCAGCGGGATGGGACGCAAGTAATATTTGTCCAGCCATCCTAACGGTTCGTTGAAGAACCAAGCGTAACCGTCGGCATTGACTTTCACAGCATTGTTGTAGTAAGACGGATCAGCCACGTAGACACCGAGAGGTTGCTTGTTGAGGTACTCACCTTTCTTCCAGCGCCGCAGGTCATCGAAGCGGAAACCTTCGCCCATCAACTCAACACGACGTTCGCGACGGATTTCCCACAAGACAGGATCCACGTCTGGATCTCTTGCCGGGTCGAAATCGGCGCCAATGACGTCCACGTTCATCGGCTGCACACCGGCACGCTGACGCAGCTTATTAATGGTCAAGTCAGCTATGCTGTTGTCAAACTCACCCAGTTCCCACTTGGCTTCAGCATAGTTCAGCAGGATTTCGCCTAGGCGGAACAAGGGTGCGTCTGTGGTATTTACACCAGTGGCGTTGGTGCAATCCGTGTGGATGTTGTAGTACTTCCACATCCAGAAGCCCATTTCAGAAGCATTCCATGCCGTACTCCAGTTATAGGAAGTGAAGTGAGGCTGCTCTTTCACATAGAATCCCTTGAAGTTGAGTGTGGGCAGGCGATGGTAAGTTTCGCCAGAGATTTGGGCCATAAGGTTAATGAACTGCTCATCTTGAGCATTTCCGGTCAACTCATAACCGGTAGACGTAGCCGCCGCGCCCGTAAGGTTTACCCGATAAGGCGGGCATACGGTAAAGTAAAGACGATAATCTCTGTCCGTGAACTGGGCATAGACATCCTTGTCACCTCCATATTGACTATTAACATTGCCAATGGGTAAACCATTGCTGCACAAATAGCTATCCACAGCATCTTTGGTCATCTCTATCTTCGATTCACCAGTACGCACCATACGGGTAAGGCCATGGCACAATTGAGCAGTCTCGTATTTCTTGTAAAGAATAATACCTTCCACTCCTGATAGATCTTCCGAATTGAACAACTCATCGTAAGGCGTATGCAGGGTAGTATAATTGGCCATCACCTTTTCTGAAGCCTCTACGCTAGCGCGAAGGTAAGTTTCCGCATCTTGTAGCCCGTGATATTTCCGCCAAGTGCCTTCAAAGAGGCCGTAACGGGAAATCAATGCGTTCACCACATCGGCGTTGATGGTATTTTCCCCATCGCCTTCGGCTTTGATATGTTGTGCGGCATACTGGAGGTTTTCCAGAATGTTCTTTGCCACTAGGTCGCGCGAATCACGGGGAGCGTACAGCTCGGGACTCTCATCTGTCAGCACATGTTCTATCCAAGGGATATCACCAAAATCGGACATTATCATGAAATATTTGTAGGCACGGAAGAAGTAGCCCACGCTGCGCCAGTGCTCTTTCTCCGTCTCCGTCAAAGACGAGCCATCAATATTGTCCAACATCAGGTTAGCCCTCCGGATATATTTGTAATCCCAGTGTTCCGTATCCGTCGCTTCTACTCGTGCGGTCTGGTAGGCATACTGACTTTCGAAGCCGCTGACGGCGCGTATCATATTATCAGCATTATATTCATCCTCGAAATAGTTCATATTTTGATCATTACCATATCCATAGAAGATATTATACAGCCCCCAAGCGTAGGTTTTGAAATTGTCGTAAGTACTGAAGGCGGTGGCTTCCGTCTGTCTGTCTTTGGGATCTACGTCCAGGAAGCCGTCGTTGAGGCAGGATGCCATGCACAGGCAGATACCTATGCTCATAATATATTTTTTCATATTCTGTCTGTCGTTTTTTAGGGTTTATAAAGTCAGGTTGATACCAAACGAGAACTGGCGCAGGTACGGATAGTTGAAACCGCGATACTCCGCCGAACGTTCGGGGTCGAGCCCCTTCGGCAGGTGATCGAAGGTGAAGAGGTTTTCACCGCTGAAGAACACTTGCAAGCCTTGCACGCCCCAAGGGTTGAGCCATTGTTTAGGGAACGTGTATGACAGGCTGATATTCCGTATCGTCAGGTAAGCTCCGTTTTGCAGGAAGTGCGTCTGCGTCATGCGGTTGGCAGCCGAGTTGCCTGCTGCCTGCGTATAGAGACGCGGGAAATACGTATCCGTACGTTCAGGGGTCCAGTAGTCGAGCTGCGTATTAAAGATAGTGCTGTAAGGGTCATATTGCGGATAGAACAATTCGTTCATAATCCAAAGGTCGCGCTTGCCCACGCCTTGCAGAATGAAAGAGAGAGATATCCCTTTCCAACTTGCGCCGCCGCGGATGCCGTACTGATAACGGCGGGTGTTATTGCCGATGATGCGCATGTCACCGGAGTTCAGCGCCGTATTGTCGCCGTTGTTGATGATGCCGTCATCGTTGTAGTCCACATAGAGCACATCGCCCGGATTAGGGTTGTATCCTTCCACTTTGGGAATGCCCGGTTTCAGGGTGCCGCCCGTGAGATCAGCCTGCAACGTGCCTTCTTCAAAATCGTCCACCGTATAAAAACGGTCAGTGTCATATCCCCAGATTTCGCCCAACTCCATGCCTTCACGGTAATATCTATCTCCCAGCAGCTGAGACTCATTATTATATTTAGTAATGTGCGTGCGCGAGTCGTAGAGGTTGAAGCCCACGTAGTAGCTCCAGTCACCTATGCGGTCGTTCCAGTCTACCGAGATTTCCCATCCTTTGGAACGAAGATCGGCCGTATTTTGAGTCGGAGCATCGGCTCCCAATACGCCAGGAAGTTCCATGCCCGGCGCCAACATACCTTTCGTATCGCGACGATACCAGTCAAATGTGGCATTCAGGCGGTTGTCGAAGAGTCCCAGATCAAAGCCGAAGTCCAGCGTGCTCACTTTCTCCCAAGTGAAAGAGTTGCTCACCAATGCGGGTGGCTGCAGCGTAGTCGGTTTGGTCGTATCCACCACCCAGTTGGGATTGGCGGCGCTCATGGCAGGCACAAACTGGTAGGGATCCACGCTTTGGTTACCAATGTTTCCCCACGATCCTCTCAACTTCAGGTTGGAAAGGAAAGAGTCACTCCAATCCATGAACGCTTCCTCACTGACGCGCCATCCGGCCGATACGGAAGGGAAGAAGCCAAAGCGGCTATCTGACGGGAACTTCGACGAGCCATCATAGCGCCCGTTGGTCTCTATCAGGTATTTGCCTGCAAAGTCATAATTAATACGGTAGAACAGGCCACGTACCTTGTATTCTGAGAAGCTTTCAGAGTTCTTGTATTCACCTGTGCCTTGCGAGAGTGACGGCAGGTCTTCGTTAATCATATCTAAGCGTTGTGCCCATACGTAATGGTAAGAGCTGCTTTCCTGATTGAAGCCTCCCATGACGGTCAGGTCATGCTTGCCGAAGGTCTTGGCATACGTGCCGTAAAAGTTAAGTGCGGTATAGTCAGTCGTTTCGCGGCCAACCTCATAGCTTGAGTTAGGTGTGGATGTCTCCTGACTGAAGTTACTGTTGCCGTTGGCATAGTCAAACTTGTTGATATTGGTCGTACTTTCCTTATCCTTCCGGTTGAACGTATATTCGCCGATGATTTTCAGGTCTTTGAAGGGTGTAATGGTCACCTTCCCAAAAATACGGACATTATCCCGGTCGTTCAGTTTAGGTGCTCCTAACATAATCTGGTTGCGCGGACTGTTGACAGGCAACAGGGCACCGTCGCTTGTTTCTACCTCGCCCAGCGGGAAGTAGGACGGGAAAGCCACCGCCGCACCCCAGATGCCATAGGCTGCCGACGAGTTGGGCATGGAAGAAGACATATTGGTGTACTTGATGTCCAGCTCCGGCGTAATCCACGAATAGACATCCGAACGGATGTAAGACGAGATATTGTAACGTTTGAAACGGTCCTTATTCGTCACCATCACACCGTCCTGGCTCACCATACCGGCCGACATGCGGTAGGACAAGCCTTTCGTTCCGCCGCTCACGGCTAGGTTATGCGTCTGCTGGAAGCCCGTCTCCAGCATGTCATCGAAGAGATCAGTCTCAGCCAGCTGGTAGCGCATGCCGTCCACCTCGGCATATCCTTCCGGATAGCTGCCCGGGTTCTGACGGTATTCTTCCAAGAAACCCAGCCACGTATCGATGTCCTCACCCGTGCGGTATGTGCCATTCCAACCCATGTCTTTGTAAGCCTGCACGGTCTCCATGGGGCTTGCTTTCTTGGGCATGTTCATCGGTGTACTGAACGAGAAGTTGTTCGAATAGTTGATGGTCAACCGCTTGTCCTCGCTGCCCTTCTTGGTCGTCACCAAGATGACACCGAAGGCTGCCCGCGCACCGTAGATGGCCGAAGCTGCCGCATCCTTCAGCACCGTTACCGACTCGATGTCATTCGGATCCAGCATATTGATGTCCATCTCCACGTTGTCCACCAACACCAGCGGGCTACCACCATTGATACTGTTCGTACCACGAATATTAAAAGAGAGTTCCGAACCTGGTTGTCCAGAGGTACCTGTCACCTGCAAACCCGGCATGGCACCCATCAAAGCGTTGCTCACCGACACGACAGGACGGTTGCCCAGCACCTCATCCATCTTCACACTGCTAACAGCGCCTGTCAGGTTAGCTTTCTTCTGCACACCGTAGCCTACGACCACCACTTCATCTATCATGCGCGAGTCCTCGTGCAACGTCACACTGATAGGCTGTCCATCGCCCACAGCCATTTCCGT
This sequence comes from Candidatus Bacteroides merdavium, assembly GCA_019116805.1. Taxonomy (GTDB): domain Bacteria; phylum Bacteroidota; class Bacteroidia; order Bacteroidales; family Bacteroidaceae; genus Bacteroides; species Bacteroides merdavium. Next base: position 29,138 of record DXAV01000058.1, read on the forward strand.
CGAAGCGTAGCCGATGTAAGAAACAGTGATACGGTCACCTGGCTTCACCTCCAGGCTGAAGTTGCCATCCACGTCCGTAATGGTACCTCCCGTGCCGTCCACCACCCGTATGTTGGCACCTATGACGGCTTCACCGTGTACGTCTACGACCTTACCTTTCAGCACGAACGAACCCCGCGCCTGTTGTGTGGGTGCCGAGTGGAACACTACGATACGGTTGCCGTTCACTTCATAGCGTATGTCGGTGTCTGCCAGCATCTGGCGCAACATCTCTTCTACGGTGCCCTCATTGACGTCTACCGTAACTTTTCTTGTAAGGTCGATATCCTTGTTCCGTATCAGGAACGAATAATCACCTTTTTCCTTGATTGCCTCAATAGCTTCCTTCATGGTCACGTTTTCCACCCTGACGGTGAACTTCCGGCCCTGGTCCTGGGCCTCCAGCGGTAATCCCGCCCATGAGCTTCCTGCCCAAACCAGCAGGAACGCCACGACGATTTTTCTTAGTTTCATGGAATGTTGATTAATGGTTAATATGAATGTTTGGCTTTGTCCATGATGGTTATTGTACCATCCTTCCTGTGCCAAGTATAGCGTCCGTCCACATTGATTTCCCGCAGGATGTCGTCCAGTCCCTGATCGCGGTCGAAGCATCCCGAGAAGCATTCTCTCTTCAGGCGTTCACTTCCAATGTGTATTTTCAGCTGGAACTTTCTTTCCAGTTTTCGGGCGATGTCTTCAAATGGGGTATTGTCAAAGGTCAACCCGCCATCCGTCCAGTCACCGACTCTTCGCGCGTCCGTCCTGGCTTTCACCACTTTCCCCGTCCGGCGGTCATAACTTGCCATCTCGTCTGGCTTCAGTTCCAGCCTCGTGCCTCGAGGGGTCTTCATGGCGATGCATCCTTCCACCAGAGCCACTGTCACCATCTCGTCGCCACTGTAAGCGCAGAGGTCAAAGACTGTTCCCAATACCTGTACCTGCACGTCTTCCGTATGGACCGTGAAAGGTCTTTCCTTGTCTTTCTCCACCTCGAAGAGTCCTTCTCCGTCCAGCCAGATATTACGATTGTCAATACCGAAGCTTCTGGCATATCTCAACGTAGAACCTGCATTGAGTGTCACGACAGATCCGTCCGGCAGTGTTACCTTGGTCCGCGAGCTTGCCGGCACCTTGATTTCGTAAGGTGTCTCCGCAGCCATGTAGGCACGTGTCAGTTCCTCGGAGTGATGATACCACAAGGTGTTGCTCACCAGCAGCAGTGCCACGGCTGCGGCCGTCGCGAGCCATGCCACCATCCGCCTCCGCCGGCCGGAAATCCGCATGGCTTTCGGTTTCTCTGAAGCAACTTGCCGCTTGATTTTACTCAGGTTCTCTTCTTCCTTACCGACGAAAGCCGGCAGGGAAGCTAGGGCCCACACGGCCGACATGCGCCGCATCAGCCGCGCCGCTTCCTCATCCCGCTCCAGCAAAGTCTGCAGCTCTTGCCGTTCCTTTTCAGAACATTGTCCCGCAAGGAAATCCGCAATTCGTGATTCTATATTCATGCTGTTTTTGTCTTCCATATACAGTTATATACGCAGACTACAGAAAAACGTTTAAAAGAAAAGCATTTTTTTTGCGTAACCCAGGCATTTTTATCTCGGAAAGCCTCATCCGCCGCATTCTGCCCAGGTGTGTGAGGCAGGGGCGTCATTGCCAACACTCATGAAGCATCATCAGCACCGTAATCATACACGGCGTGCCCAAGGCTTCGCGCAGCTTGTTCAATGCAATGCGCATTTGCCCCCTTACGGTAGACACGCTGAGCTGCTGTTCGTCGGCTATTTCGGCATAACTTTTGCCCTCATAGAGGCAGACCTGGAACACGGCACGGCATCGAGGTGGCAGTTTCTCCACTTCCGCCCGGATGAGGGCATCCATCTCACTGTCTTCCAAGGCATGTAGCGGATTGTCCGTAGCGATGATGCGCTTTTCCAGATAGGCATAGATTTCCTCCACGTGGTCCGTCAGCAATCTCTCGTTAAAATGGGAGGAACGCAAGTAGCTGACAGCCGCGTTCTGGGCCGCCCGCTTCAAGTAAGGCAACACCGGGCAGGCCACGCGCTCCTTGTTGCGCCATACACCGACAAAGACATCGTTCACCAGCTCGGCGGCCACGTTCCTGTCATGCACGTAATAGGTCACGACGGCGCACAAGTAGAGGTAGTAGGCATGGTAAATAGCGTCAAATGCCTTCATGTCGCCCCTGTTCAGTCGAACCACTATCTCTTCAGAAATCTCTTGTTGCCTCATTCTGTTCAATGACTTTTATGCAAACTTACGAAAAATAACTTGTTTTTATGCGGTTGCACTAAAAAACAAACTTCTATTACTGATAATTTTGTCCTATAGCGACAATATTTATGACATGCAACGCCTTTGCGGCAAGCGAATGGACGAAAAGAAACGCCCGCAAGCGGTATTGATGCGTAACTGGTGTACAGCAAGCATATCTACCGACACGAGACAGAGTCCTGATTATCAACAAAAAGAGTTTCTACCCCACTCTCACAAAATGAGAAACCTTTTCTCATAACGAGAGAAGTGTTTTCTCTTAACGAGAGAAGTGTTCTCTCTTAACGAGGGAAAGGTTCTCTCTCAACGAGAGAAAGGTTTTACCTTAAAAGGGGAAGGCAGGTAGGAAACATACCAGGTTGTCCTGATTTCAGGACATACGATGACAACTTCCTCCACCTACTCGAATTCCAGTACCATATTTTACAGGCTTCCACATTAAAAAACGAGTTTTTTTTCGTATGTTTGCCCATGCATCATCTATAAATGAAAAGAACAAAACGATAGACATGAAATTTATCTCCTGGAATGTGAACGGGCTACGCGCCTGTAAAGACAAGGGCTTCATCGAAGCTTTCCGACGGCTCGACGCCGACTTTTTCTGCCTGCAAGAGACCAAGATGCAGGAAGGCCAGCTGGACCTGCAGTTTGACGGCTACACCTCCTACTGGAACTACGCCGAGAAAAAAGGTTATTCAGGCACGGCCATCTATACACGCCACCAGCCGCTGAGCGTCAGCTACGGCATCGACATCGAACACCACGACAAGGAGGGGCGCGTCATCACGCTGGAGATGCCGGACTTCTACCTCGTCACTGTCTATACGCCCAACTCGCAGGACGAGCTGCGCCGTCTGGACTACCGCATGACGTGGGAAGACGACTTCCGTGCTTACCTCTTGGCACTCAATACGAAGAAACCCGTCATCGTGTGCGGCGACCTGAACGTGGCCCATCAGGAAATCGACCTGAAAAACCCCAAAACCAACCGCCGTAACGCGGGCTTCACCGACGAAGAGCGCGACAAGTTCACCACCCTGCTCGAGAGCGGCTTTACCGATACCTTCCGCTACTTCTACCCCGACCAGCGCGACATTTATTCTTGGTGGTCCTACCGCTTCCGTGCGCGTGAGAAGAATGCCGGCTGGCGCATCGACTACTTCCTCGTGTCCGACCGCCTGCGCGAAAAACTTACCGATGCCAAGATACATACCGACATCTACGGCTCGGACCATTGCCCGGTGGAAGTAGATATCAACTTCTGATAATTGTACAATATTAATAGATAATTCGTACAAAAATATAAGGAGAGTCCGTTTTCTTTTGCTACATTTGCATCCGTGTACGCAAACGACGTGTGTATATACAACAATTATAATAAGCAAGGTCCATGAAGACAAACTATGAAATCCGCTATGCCGCGCACCCTGATGACGCGAAGAATTATGATACGCAACGCATCCGCCGTGACTTTCTGATTGAGAAAGTATTTTCCTGCGACGAAGTAAACATGGTGTATTCTATGTACGACCGTATGATTGTGGGAGGAGCCATGCCCGTAAACGAGGTCTTGGCATTGGAAGCCATTGACCCGCTGAAGGCTCCCTTTTTTCTCTCCCGCCGCGAGATGGGTATCTTCAATGTAGGAGGCCCAGGTATTGTGAAGGCTGGCACAACCACATTTTCACTGGACTACAAAGAAGCCCTATATTTGGGGTCGGGTAACCGCGAGGTGACATTCGAAAGCCTTGATGCCTCACACCCCGCCAAGTTCTACTTCAACTCCACAACCGCCCACTGCAACTATCCCGACCGAAAGGTGACGAAGCAAGATGCCATCACGGCTGAAATGGGTTCATTGGAGGGTTCCAACCACCGCTGCATCAACAAGATGTTGGTCAGCCAGGTATTACCCACATGCCAGTTGCAGATGGGTATGACGGAACTGAAGCCAGGCAGCGTGTGGAATACCATGCCAGCCCATGTGCACAGCCGCCGCATGGAAGCCTACTTCTACTTTGAAGTACCCGAGGAACATGCCGTATGTCACTTTATGGGAGAAATAGAAGAAACCCGCCACCTGTGGATGCGGGGCGAACAAGCCGTCCTCTCGCCCGAATGGTCCATCCACTCGGCAGCAGCCACCCACAACTACACGTTCATCTGGGGTATGGGTGGAGAGAATCTGGACTATGGCGACCAAGATTTCTCGAAAATAACAGATTTGAAATAAACCTAAGTTTAATAATTTAATATTTAAACGTTATGAATCCTTATTTGAATTTTTCTTTGGAAGGTAAAGTAGCCCTCGTAACAGGCGCTTCCTATGGTATCGGTTTCGCAATCGCTTCCGCCTTTGCAGAACAAGGTGCAACCATCTGCTTCAACGACATCAACCAGGAACTGGTGGACAAAGGTATGGCCGCTTATGCAGAAAAGGGTATCAAGGCTCATGGTTTCGTATGTGACGTAACAGACGAACCTGCTGTACAAGCTATGGTAGCCACAATCGCTAAAGAAATCGGTACTATCGATATTCTGGTAAACAACGCCGGTATCATCCGCCGTATCCCAATGCACGAAATGGAAGCAGCTGACTTCCGTCGCGTAATTGATATCGACCTGAACGCTCCGTTCATCGTTTCGAAGGCTGTTCTGCCCGCCATGATGGAAAAAGGCCACGGTAAGATTATCAACATCTGCTCCATGATGTCTGAGCTGGGTCGTGAGACTGTATCGGCTTATGCTGCTGCCAAGGGTGGTCTGAAGATGCTGACCCGCAACATCTGCTCCGAATACGGTGAATACAACATCCAGTGTAATGGTATCGGCCCGGGTTACATTGCTACTCCGCAGACTGCTCCGTTGCGTGAAAAACAACCGGACGGCAGCCGCCACCCGTTCGACTCATTCATCTGCGCCAAGACTCCGGCTGGCCGTTGGCTGGATCCGCAGGAACTGACCGGCCCCGCCGTATTCCTCGCATCCGAAGCTTCTAACGCCGTAAACGGCCACATCCTCTATGTGGACGGTGGTATCCTGGCTTACATTGGCAAACAACCTAAATAATCAACCTTGATTTAGGTACAATCTGAATATAATGGATAATTGGAACGGAACGATATTCCGGATTTCAATTATCCATTTTTCTTTTTTTATCTGAAAAACATTAATTCTCTGATATCCGATATGAAGAAAACAATCTTATCCTGTCTGGCAGCCTGCCTCCTGCTGGCTTGTGAAAATAACCGGACCATGACCGTCACCGTCGGCAACCCACTGGATATGGAACGCTCCGGCGAGATGGTAGAAGTACCTATGGCTGAAATCTCAGACCAACTGAAACTGGCCGACACTGCCCAAATTGTGATACTTGACGCCGAAGGAGTGGAAGTGCCCTATCAGATAACTTACGATGAAAAAGTGATATTCCCTGTTACCGTAGGAGCCGGAAGCAGTGCCACATATACCATCGAACCTGGTAATCCGGCCCCCGTTGATACAAAAACCTGCGGACGCCAATATCCCGAACGCCTGGACGACATAGCTTGGGAAAACGAACTGGTAGGCTTCCGTGCCTATGGTCCCGCCTTGCAGGCAAGAGGTGAACGCGGTTTCGGCTACGACCTGTTCCTGAAACGCGGCACATCAGAGCCTATACTTGAAGAATTCTATGCCAAGGAGCTGGACAAAGAGGTACGTAAACGTGCAAGCGAAATGAAAAAGACAGATCCTGAGGGAGCGGCTGAACTGCTGCGCTCGATTTCTTATCACATTGACCATGGTTACGGCATGGACTGTTATGCTGTAGGCCCGACATTGGGAGCCGGAGTAGCTGCCCTGGTAGCCGACGGTGAAATCGTTTATCCCTGGTGTTACAAAGACTTCGAGGTTCTGGACAACGGTCCGCTTCGTTTCACTGTGAAATTGATATTCAATCCTTTGACCGTAAAAGGTGACAGTAACATAGTGGAAACACGTGTCATCAGCCTTGATGCCGGTTCACACCTGAACCGTACAGCCGTATCTTACGAAGGTCTGAAAGAGACACTGCCTGTGGTAACCGGTATTGTACTGCATGATGATGGTGCCATAACAACAGATGCCGACAACGGCTATATGACCTACGTTGATCCGACCAACGGTCCTGATAATGGTAAAGTATTTGTGGGAGCAGCCTTCCCTGCTGACATCAAGGACGCCAAAGCCGTGAAATTTTCTGCTGACGAGAAAAAACAGCGTGCCAATGCCGAAGGCCACCTATTGGCAACCAGCGACTATGAACCCGGTTCAACTTATGTTTACTACTGGGGATTCGGCTGGGACCGCGCTAACGTGAAAGACGCCAATGCCTGGAACAGCTATATGACTGCGTTCGCACAGAAAGTACGCAATCCGCTGACGGTAACTATACACTAAACATCATCATAAACATCCTGTTCCTGGAACCGTATATATAAAATGCCTTGTATGGCTGTCATTCATCAGACACCATACAGGGCATTTTGCATATTTCCGGACACCAAAAGCGAACACCTGTCCGATATTGAACAGAGGCACACAAGGGACAAATACTGATTATCAATAACTTATAAGTTTGGCACGCCATTTGAATATAATTAGGCGGATAGACATCCGAGAAAACAGAAGCTCGACAGCGCAACTTTCCCTTCTGCGGATAACGTCTAACCAATAGAAATAAAACTGAAAACAAGAACCCTTTAAAAGAACAACATTATGAAAACTATGAACGTATTCAAAGCATTGGCATTCGCCGCCCTCACCCTGGTAAGTATCCTCAACACCCAAGCCCTGGCACAGGAGAACTTCATCACCAACGAAGAAGTGAAGAACAACCTCGTCGTATCGAAGACCATCTACAAGCAGGACGGCAACTATCTGTACAACCACCTGCACTACGAGTTTGCCTACGACGACCAGAACCGCCTCGTCAGCAAGACGGCCACCAAATGGGACGGCACGACAGACAAGTGGGTCCCCTACTTCCAGATGACCTACCGCTACGAGGTCGGTGAAGTGGTGATGAGCTACGCCCGCTGGAACGAAGCAGACCAGAGCTACAACAAAGACGTAAAGCAGACCATCTACGAGCTGGACAAAGACAACGTACCCGTAGCCTGCCGCCAGGCAACGGAAGCCCCCGCGCTGATGGCCGAACGCCGCTGAACGGCCGACGGCGACTGTTAAACTCGCCCCATCGTTTCCGGGGAGCGGCAAAATGGTGTACTTTTGCACCCAGATAAATCCTTAGAACCCGCACCCACATGAAGACAACGGCTCCGTTCCTCGGAAACGAACGCACCCCGTCCGGCAGAATGGACGAGATAGACTACCTGAAATGCGTCTGCATCCTGCTGATGGTGGTCTTCCACCTGGCCTATATTGGCGACAAGTATCCCTACGCCAAACTGGTGGTCTATACCTTCCACATGCCTGTCTTCCTGCTCATCTCGGGCTACCTGACGCACATCGGCAAGCCTGCCAGGGAATTCCTGCGGAAATACCTGTGGATTTTCATCCCCTATGCCGTAATGGAGACGGGCTATGCAGTGGCTTCCAGCCTGTTGCCCGTTCGCCAGGGGCTGGAGGAACTGAGCCTGCCGGCCGTGGTCGAGGCGCTCTTCGTTTCGCCCGTGGGGCCTTACTGGTACCTGCATACGCTGATGCTCTGCGCCCTGCTCTACTACGCCGTCTTCCGCCTGGTGCGGGGGCAGACCATTACCCGCTTCATCCTCCTCGGACTCTGCTTCTACGGGCTGGCACGCCTGCATCTGCTGGCCTTCGAGAACGCCGCCTACTTCCTGGGCGGATGCATACTGGCACAGAGCGGCGTACTGCTGAACCGCTTCTTCCGTCCGTCGCTATGGGCCGCCGCACCGCTCATCCTGCTGTGCGCCGTGCCCGAAAACCTGTCGCGCGGCACGCTGGCCGGAGTCCTCATTACCTATCTGGCCGCCTGTCTGCTGCTCCGCTTCTATCCCCTGCTGACGCCCCGCCTCCGCCGGGGCAGCCTGTACATCGGACGCCACACGCTGGCCATCCTGCTCTTTTCGCCTATCTTCACCATGCTGGCCAAGGGCTACCTGCCCCTGCTGGCCTTCGATCCTACGGGCATGCTGTTCCTGACGACAGCCACCGCCCTGGCTGTGGGCGGCAGCCTCGTCATCGAACAAGCTATTTACCGGTTGGGGCTTTCGCGCTATTTTTTCGGGAAATAAAGACTACTTGCGGCCTGCCGCAAAGAACTTCCACACCAGCGCGCTGCACGCAGCACCCACAAACGGAGCTACGATGAAGAGCCACAGCTGTGAAAGTGCCTGTCCGCCTTCGAGCAAAGCGGGACCGATGCTTCGGGCCGGATTGACCGACGTGCCTGTAATGGGAATGCAGACGATGTGGATGAGCACCAGCGTCAAGCCAATGGCCAGACCGGCCAAATTGCCCGCTCCACCCTTTTCGTCGGTCGAGCCAAGCACTACCAGCACAAAAATAAAGGTAAACACGGCTTCGGCAATAAACGCTTGCCCCGTCTCACCAAGATCAAAGGTATTGGAGCCGGTAGCTGTGGGACCATCAAATGTTCCTGACGATGTCAGCAACGCCAATATGAATGAACCGATGATGGCTCCTATTACCTGGAAAATCATATACATCGAGGCATCCCGGCTGCTCATGCGTCCCGACATCCACACCCCCAGCGTAATGGCAGGATTGATGTGGCATCCCGAAATACTTCCAATCGTATAGGCCATGGCCACTACGGACAAGCCGAAAGCCAAGGCTACTCCCAAAGTTCCTACTCCGGCACCTACGGTGTCGGCTGCACTACCTGCGAATACGGCGCTTCCGCATCCCATCAAGACAAGCACCATCGTGCCTATCATCTCTGCCAGATACTTTCTCATACACTTCGATTTTAAGGGTTAGACATATTTTTCCAAGAATAAATCCATTAAATATAAGAAATTTCCTGATAACCAGACA
>DXAV01000059.1 GCA_019116805.1 Candidatus Bacteroides merdavium
TTTTTTCTTCTATAGTTCTGTTGTGTTAACGTTTAAATTTGTAGAAAAATAACGGGATTTATTATGAAGATTAAATGGATGACTTCGATATTTCTATTGTTGATATGGAATATCTTATGTGTTTCTTTGTCAGCTGAAAATAAGACTGAATTTTATGTACAGCAAACCGGTTTGCCTATAGCAGATCCTTATATACTTTGTTACGGGGGATGCTATTATGCTTATGGAACAAATGAACGTGGCTTTGCTGTTTATGTTTCACGAGATTTTATGCATTGGCGCCGAAATCCTGTTTTGGCACTGTCGCCTGAGAATTCTTGGGGCAATCAAGGATATTGGGCTCCAGAAGTCTATTATATTCAATCCTTGAAAAAGTTTTATATGTTTTATACGGTTAATGAACAAGTCTGTGTAGCTACATCTGATTCTCCTGAAGGACCATTCGTGCAGGATATGAAGAAACCTCTTTGGGGAGTAGAGAAGAATATTGACCCTTCGTTATTTATAGATTCTGATGGGAAGGCCTATCTATATTTTGTTCGTTTTACTGGTGGAAACGTCATTTGGTGTGCGGAGTTGAATGCTGATTTGAAAAGTCTGAAAGAAGAAACGTTGACGAAATGTGTGGAAGCTGAAGAGGAATGGGAACGGAGACGGGCAATTGTAGCTGAAGGGCCTTCTTTATTAAAACGTGGTAGTACTTATTATTTATTATATTCTGCGAATCATTTTGAGAGTCAGGATTATGCTGTGGGTTATGCAGTGTCTGACTCTCCTTATGGACCTTGGCAAAAATATTCTGGTAACCCTATTTTACGTAGAGGTATGAGGGGTACTGGGAAACTTGTAGGTATAGGACATGGTGCTCCGTTTCAATGTATAGATGGTAAATATCGATATGTTTTTCATGCTCATGCCAATAAAAAAAATGTGCAACCTCGTTCATCTTATATTAAAGAACTGGTTTGGTCAGATAATGGGATTTTGGCTATCTGTGGTGACTTGATTAGTCCAGTGGTAGAGAAATAATTTAAATTATTAATGAAATAATATAATAAGCTTATGAAACGATTAATAATGTCATTGTTGGGAAGTGCTCTTCTGGTAGGATGCACTTCTGTTTCTTCGGATTCGTATATCCAGAATGAGTTGCGTGCTCCTGCTTATCCGTTGGTTACGATTGATCCTTATACCAGTGCTTGGTCTTTTACTAATGATTTGTATGGCGGGTCGGTAAAACATTGGACAGGTAAGGACTTTCCTTTTTTAGGTGTTGCTAAGGTGGATGGACAATTTTATCGCTTCATGGGGCAAGAGGAGTTGGAACTGAGTCCTGTTGTTCCAAATTCAGAAATTGCTGAATGGACAGGTAAATATACTGTTGTCACTCCTACAAACGGATGGCAGAATTGGGATTTTGATGATTCTTCCTGGAAAGTGGGCAAAGCTGCATTTGGCACAATGGAGAATGAACCTACAGCTAAGACACAATGGGGGGAAAGTTATATATGGGTTCGGCGTGTTGTTGATTTACAAGAAAATTTAGAAGGAAAAAGTGTATATTTGGACTATTCGCATGATGATGATGTAATTATTTACATTAATGGTATAAAGGTTGTCGATACAGGAAATTCTTGCATGAAACACGCTTTGGTGAAGCTTTCTGATGAGGTAGTTGCTACTCTTAAGAGAGGGAAAAACCTTATAGCAGCTTATTGTCATAATCGGGTAGGCAACAGTTTGCTTGATTTCGGCTTGATGGTAGAACATGAGAATTATCATTATTTTGATCAGACTGCCCAGCAAATCACAGCCGATGTGCAGGCCATGCAGACGCATTATAAATTCATATGTGGTCCGGTTAACTTGAACTTGACGTTTACAGCACCTTTGTTCCTTGATAAACTGGATCTGATTTCTCGACCTGTCAATTATCTTTCGTATGGGGTTGTTTCTAATGATAACAAAAAGCATGAAGTAGAGCTTTATTTCGAAGCTTCATCACGTTGGGCCTTGGACGTTCCTTATCAAAAAGCAACCGTTGACAATTTTGAGAAAGAAAATTTATGCTTTGTAAGAACAGGTAGTGTGGAGCAGAATATTCTGAAGAAGAAAGGTGATGATGTAAGAATTGATTGGGGATACTTTTATATGGCTGGAGAAAAAGAACATACAGTTCCGCATGTGGGTGATGCAAAGACCTTGCGGCAGAATTTTACGGGTATTAGTTTAAATGAGTTTTCTGCCGGCGAAAATGACAAGTTAGCTTTGGTATGCCCTTTGGGTGACGTTAAAAAAGCTGACGGATATCTGATGTTGGGATATGATGATATCTATTCTGTTCAGTATTTTGGTGAAAATCTACGACCTTATTGGAATAGAAATGGAGATGAAACTATTATAAATCAGTTCGTAGATGCGTCAAAAGAATATAAACAATTGATGGAAGAGTGTGCAAAGTTTGATAATGCATTGATGTCAGAGGCTACTGCAGTAGGAGGAAAAGAATATGCAGAGCTTTGTGCATTAGCTTATCGTCAGGCGATTGCGGCCCACAAGCTTGTAGAAGCTCCCAATGGTGATATGTTATTCCTTTCTAAAGAGAACTTTAGCAATGGTTCCATTGGTACCGTGGACGTTACGTATCCGTCTTCACCTTTATTCTTGTATTATAATCCTGAATTGGCAAAAGCTTTACTTAATCATATTTTTTATTATAGTGAGAGCGGTAAATGGAATAAGCCTTTTGCTGCCCATGATATAGGGACCTATCCGATTGGGAATGGACAGACTTATGGCGGTGATATGCCCATCGAAGAATGTGGTAATATGCTTATTGTTACAGCAGCTATTGCTGCCGTAGAAGGGAATGCTAAATATGCCGAACTCCATTGGGAGACTTTGACAACATGGGCAGACTATTTGGCGGAATATGGGCTAGATCCTGAAAATCAACTCTGTACGGATGACTTTGCCGGACATTTCGCCCATAATGCCAATCTGTCTATCAAGGCCATCCTGGGCATTGCGTCTTATGGCTATCTGGCTCAGATGTCCGGAAAGACCGAGCTGGCTCAAAAGTATACTGAACAAGCCAAGAAGATGGCCGGGCAGTGGGTGGAAATGGCCGATGACGGTGACCACTACCGGCTGACTTTCGATAAGGCCGGTACTTGGAGCCAGAAGTACAATCTGGTATGGGATAAGCTGCTGGGATGGCATATCTTCCCCGAACAGGTGGCTCAGAAGGAAATCGCTTATTACCTGACCAAGCAGAACCGTTATGGATTGCCTTTGGACAGCCGTGAAACCTATACTAAAACAGACTGGATTATGTGGACGGCTACTTTGGCCGATGACATGGCGACTTTCCAGGAGTTTATCGCTCCCGTCTATCGTTTTATGAACGAGACGACCTCCCGTGTGCCGATGTCAGACTGGGTATATACGGACAATCCGGTTCAGCGAGGCTTCCAGGCTCGTTCCGTTGTAGGCGGCTATTACATCAAACTGCTTGAACAGAAGTTGCTCCGCTGATACTTTCTCCCGGAGAATCGCTGTTTTGATACAATTGTTGCATCAATTGATTTTTTCTTTTGGTGTTTTTATATTTATATTTGATAATTTTGTGTCACACTTAAACGATATAGCCTATGAAATGATGAAAAACCTTTAAACACTTAACCTTGTATGTGGGCTTTAGGCCCGGCAAGAAAATATTATGAACAACAATGCATTTTTAACTATCTAATATTAGCGAAGCATGATTAAGAGATTGTTAATTTTTACTTTTTGTATGTTGGCACTGATGGTCAACGCACAGGATGTGACGATAACGGGTTCTGTGACCGATGTGAATCAGGAACCTTTGTTAGGCGTGAACATTAAATTGAAAGGGACGACAACAGGCGTTGTCAGTGACATGGACGGTAATTTCTCTATTAAGGGTCCTAAGGGAGCTACGTTGATCTTCTCTTATATAGGTATGCAGACACAGGAGGTCGTGTTTAACGGCCAGCCGCTGAAGGTCGTATTGAGAGATGACGCCCAGGCACTGGATGAAGTGGTAGTCGTTGGTTATGGTTCGATGCGTAAGAAAGACCTTACGGGATCTGTCATCCAGGTGAGGCCTGATAAGATAGCGAACGATAACCCCAAGACCGTACAGGATATCTTGCGTGGTACGCCGGGTTTGGCCGTCGGATATAATGCGGATGCCAAAGGTGGTGGTAGCATGAATATCCGTGGTCAGCGTTCTCTGTATACCGATGGAGGACACAACGACCCGCTGCTGATTTTGGACGGTATGTTCTTCTATGGTGAACTTTCTGAAATCAACCCCGATGATATCGCCCAGATTGACGTGCTGAAGGACGCTTCCGCGGCTGCCGTTTATGGTGCCAAGGCCGCCAACGGTGTGATCATTATCTCGACTAAGAAAGGTAAGCAAGGCAAGCCGGTGGTGAATTTCAGCGCCAACATCGGTCTGACTCAGCGTAGTGCTTACGAAGAACGTTTGAGCCCTGCCGGTTATTTGCAGCATTATTCTGACTGGTTAGCTAAGAATACCTATGGAGCTAATGCCAATGGCGAGTGGGATGATTATCAGACGGGTTTATACGCCGGTATGGACGATTATTTTACGAATCCTAATAACTTGTCGTCTGTAGACCTGGAAACGTGGAGAAATTATACAACCAATGAAGCGGGTGAGTCAGATCTCAGTATCTGGGCCAAGCGTTTGGGTTTCACCGGTAACATACTCGAAAACATTCTGGCCGGACGTACGGTCGACTGGGAAGACAAGGCTTTCCGCCTGGGCTTCAATCAGGACTATAACGCCAGTGTCAGTGGTGCCAACGAAAGAGCCGACTATTATTTCTCGTTGGGTTACCTGCGCAACGAAGGCGCGTTGATTGACGATACTTATCGTTCCGTCCGTGCGAACATGAAGGTGAATACAAAAGTGACCGACTGGCTTGAGATTGGTGCCAATGTGAACTTCCAGGATCGTTCGGATGGTGCCATTGAGATGGATGAAGAAATGTTTATGCGTAATAGTCCCTATGCGGATTATGCGGACGAGAATGGAAATCCTATTCAATATCCAAATGACGAAAGCTATTCTCAGCGTGGTGAAAACTATGACTTCTTGAAGCAGTACCTGGAACTGGAAAAAGGATATACGGTATTGAACACGATTCTGAACGCGAAGGTGAAACTGCCTTTCAACATCACCTATCAGTTCAACTATGCCCCCCGTTACCAGTTCTTCTATGACCGTTATTTCATGTCTGCGGAGTTGCCGGATTCTAACCCCAACGACCGTGGTGCCAACCGTGAGCAGTCCAAACGTTTCGACTGGTCGTTGAACAACACCATCACGTGGGATCAGACATTTGCCGAGAAGCACCATGTAATTCTGACATTGGCGCAGGAAGCCGAAGAGCGCCGGTACTGGTCCGACCGTATCGAGGCACGCAACATCCTGCCTTCCGATGCCTTGGGCTTCCACAACACCCAGAACGGTTCCAAGGAAAATAGTTCCTATTCTACCACTGACTCGCATGAGACGGCAGATGGCTTGTTGGCCCGTCTGTTCTATTCGTATGACGACCGTTATATGATTACCGGTTCGTTCCGTCGTGATGGTTATTCGGCTTTCGGTTCTTCCAATCCGTACGCTTATTTCCCCTCGGTTGCCGTGGCATGGACCTTCTCGAACGAAGCTTTCTTCCAGAAATTCACGAATGTGATGAGCACCGGTAAGCTGCGTCTCTCTTACGGTAGCAACGGTAACCGTTCGCTGGCCGATCCCTATACCGCCTTGGCCAATCTGTATGAAGGTGGCGGTGGCTACATGGGATATATCAATTCGTCGGGCGAATTGGAACTGATGCGCTACCTGATGGCAAACCGTATGGCGAATCCGACGTTGCAGTGGGAAAAGACCAAGTCTTGGAATGTCGGTCTGGATTTCGGCTTCTTGAACGATCGCATCATGGGTTCATTGGATGTGTATAAGATGAACACGACTGATATGATTATGAGCCAGCCGCTGCAGGCTTTCACGGGCTTCTCTAACATCACCACCAACTTGGGACAGGTGGATAATACCGGTTTTGAACTTTCATTGAATACCGTGAACATTCAGAACAAGAATTTCGAATGGACTTCGACCCTGAGTTTCTCTTACAATAAGAATAAGATTACACACTTGTTCTATGAGTACGAAGATGTACTCGATGCCAATGGCAATGTGATCGGTCAGAAAGAAAGTGACTATACGGCCAACGGTTGGTTCATTGGCAAGCCCATCAATGAAATCTGGAATTATGAGGTAATCGGCATCTGGCAGAAAGATGAGTGGGAGGAAGCCGCGAAGTATGGCCAGGTTCCCGGTGATCCGAAGGTGTGGAACAATCCGGCCAATGATGTTTATAATGAAGATGGTACAGTGAAAACAATTGTCTATAATGATGATGACAAGCGATTCCAAGGTACGACTACACCACCTGTCAACTGGTCGTTCCGCAATGACTTTACGCTGTGGAAAAACTTGACAATCTCCATCAATATGTATTCTCGTATGGGACATAAGAGCCTTTCAACCAACTATTTAAACTATGACGATGATGGCGGGCGAATGACTTATGCTAAGGCAAATCTGAGAGCGAGAGACTATTGGACATTGGATAACCCGACTAATGAGTATGGCCGCATTGAAGCGCAAGGGCCTAATGGAGCTAAGAGTCCCGGTAAACTTTATAACCGTTCGTTTATCCGCTTGGAGAACATCTCCATCGGTTATACTTTGCCGAAACAGCTGACACAGCGCTGGAACATCGAGCGTGTGAAAATCTCCGGAACCGTTCGCAACGTAGCTACATGGGCAGCCGATTGGGAATACGGCGACCCGGAAACCGGTGGCTTGGGTACCCGTCTTTATTCGTTGGGAATTGCTTTGACACTCTAAACTATTAAAATGGAATGAATATGAAAAAGACAATTAAGAAATATATATCGAATGGCGTATTGGCGTTGACCGGTATGTCGATGATTTTCTCCAGTTGCAAGGAAAGTTTTCTGGAGGCAGACCCGTTGTCCTTTTATGAACCGGTCACCACTTTCTCTACCGAATCGGGTATACAATCTGTATTGGCTATTACGGATCGACAGTTGAAACGTTATTGGACGGATGGTTCCAGCAGAGAAGTGGCAGCTTTGATGTCTGAGTACACTTTCTCGGATTTGATGGTTCCTTCGGCTACGGATAAAACAGATTTGCTTGATAATGTAGCTCAGAAGTTGACGCCTAATAGCGATCAAAGTTCTTTGTTAAATTTAAATCGTGTCAGCACATTGTGGTTCTTCTGGCAACAGACTTTTGAGGGTATTCGTAATGCCAATACCATTATGACCTATATTGACGGAGTAGATGGTTTGGATGAGCAGACTAAGAATGAATATTTGGGTCGTGCTTATTTCCACCATGCTTTCCGTTACTATTTGCTGGTCTTCCAGTATAATAATGTACCTTTGATGACCAAAGTACTGGAAGTTCCCAAGCTGAATTTCCGCTCCACGAGTCGGGATGCCATTCTGCAGTATTTGATAAAGAACATGGAGTTTGCGGTAGAATGGGTACCTGACCAAAAGGACATGGATCTGATTGGTATGGTGAACAAGGGTGCTTGCCGCATGCTGCTCTCCAAGCTTTATCTGGCCATCGGTGACTATCAGAAGGCACTGGACCAGCTGAACATTATTATCAACGATTCGGGTTATGAATTGATGACAGAACCGTTCGGAACATTCAATGATGGTGGTGTGCCCGAAACTTGGAAAATCACGGAAAATGTGATTTGGGACTTGCATCGTCCGGAAAACAAACTGATTCCCGAAAATCGAGAAGTGATTATGGGTACGCCTAACCGTGGTGCCACATCGGAATCTATGTTGTTTCACCTGACAATGCGTAATATGTACCCATTCTATTTCGATGACAAGGTAAAGACGCCTGATGGTAAGCGGGCATTGATGAATATCAAACGACAGACTGCGGATTATGATCCGAAATACGATTATCAGCGTGCTTTAGGACGTGGTGTTTCAACTGTCCGTCCTACTTGGTTCTATCAGGAAGGCGTTTGGGCAGTCAATGGCGTAATGGATGAGACCGACTTGCGTCATAGCGTGGAATATGGTAACTGGGTAACGATGGAGTCGTTGAAGTATAATAATAAAGAGTCCGCGTACTTTGGACAGAATTTGAGATTGTTTGATGACCAAGGCAACCTTTTGTGTGCCGATACGATTCGTCGTTGGTACGCCGTTCCTCATTATATCTTTAGATTGGATGACCCTGTTCAGGAGGCTAATATTACGGGTTCTCAGGGTTATGAGGGAGCTTCGGACGGTGGTCAGGCTGATTGGTATTTGTACCGTCTGGCTGAGGCTTATCTGCTTCGTGCGGAGGCTAAGTTCTACATGAATCCGAGTGACCCCACCATTAAGGATGACCTGAACATCATCCGTCAGCGTGCCCACTGTTCACAGTTGTACCAAGGTACTGTGACGATTGGCGACATCATGAACGAACGTGCCCGCGAGTTGTTCTGGGAGGAATTCCGTAACGTAGAGCTGAAGCGTGTATCCCTCTGCTTGGCACGCAGCGGACAGCCCGATGAATGGGGCAACACCTATGATATCAACACCTTCGACAAGCAGGAAGGTACCGACCTGAACGGCGGTAGCTACTGGTATCAGCGCTGCGTACGTTACGGTATGTACAACAAGGGTGTAACGATTGTTGTTGATGCTACCAAGACGAATATCAATTACATCATGGACAAGAAGAACATGTACTGGCCGATTCCTGAAAAGGAAATCACGGCGAACAATAAGGGACAGTTGTGGCAGAACTACGGATATACCGGTTACGATGCCAACATTCCTGTTTGGGATAACTGGGAAGATGCTGTGGCTGACCAGGATGTAGTGGATTGATTGTAGTTGGTAATTCTTCTTCTGCCGGCTTAAGTCCGGCAGAAGAAGAATTTTTTGTTATTCTAAGCAAAACGTAAGTAAATAAAGAATTTGGCGGGCTGTTTAGAAGGCACATAGATAATACGGATTAAAAACAAAATGACTACAGATTTTTTTGTCTTGCTGAACGTCGTGAAGCATCTCCTTGTGCGTTCGGGAGATTCTTCGCTTTGCTTAGAATGACAAACGCATGTTGACGAAGCTCTTTAAAGTCTGTGTAAATCTGTCTTATCTGTGTCATTTGTGTGCCGATTAAATTCCCATTTACCGAATAATTGTTTTTTCCTTTCATGGGCTGAATGATGAGATTATCTATCGTTTTTTTACTGTTGGCATGCCTGGCGGTTTCTTCCCCGGCGCAGGATAAGGGCTATTGGAACAAGATGGCTGACGGGATGTCGCAGGCACTTGTCAGACATTTCTGGGGCGCGAATTTTGAAGGCTACCCGGATCGTTACTACTTCAATTATGGGAGTGACCTTTCCAATATGACTACCAATCATTATTGGCCGCAGGCTCATGCGATGGATGTGCTGGTAGATGCCTATATGCGTACCGGAGATGATTTATACAAAAATATTTTCCCCTTATGGTGGGAGGGAATGCCCCGGTTTAATTTCGCGAAGGATATGAATCCAAAGGATCCTTGGTGGAACGTTTTTGTGGATGACATGGAGTGGATTATACTGGCTCAGACCCGGATGTTCGGATGCACACATGACACGAAGTATATCGCGAAGGCGCGCCAGATGTATGATGACTGGGTGTGGCCTACGTGGGGGCCGGAGGACGAGGCTCCCTGGTACGGTGGAATTACGTGGAAAACGGATGTTTCGAAATCGAAAAACGCCTGCTCCAATGGACCTGCGGCTTTGATTGCGGCTCGCCTGTATCGTTTTTATGCAGATGCCGGTTTCTCCGGCGGCAAAGTCAGGGAGGCGTATCTGAACGAAGCCGTCAAAATCTACATGTGGGAAAAGCGTCACTTGTTTGATACAAAGACGGGGGCTGTTTACGACCACATGAGCGGGAAGGGCGAAATTCAGAAAGATTGGATTTTCACCTATAATATAGGTACTTTTCTGGGAGCTGCCCATGAGCTGTATAAAATCACCGGAGATCGCCAGTATCTGGAAGATGCGGTGTTGGCCTCGGATTATGTAATCAACCATCTTTCCAAGGGTGGAGTGCTTTCCGACGCTACTTCGGGAGATGGTGGTTTGTTTCATGGCATCTTCTTTCGCTATTTTGTGAAATTGGTGAATGAGGAAGATTTGGCCTATGATGTGCGTAAGCGCTTCCATGATTATCTGACGAACTTGGCTCTCGTCATGGCAAGAGAGGGTGTAAATCCCAGGACCATGCTTTATGGCGGGCGTTGGCGGAAAGCTCCGGCCGATGATGAACCGGTGGGCTTGACTCCCCATCTTACGGGCTGTATGCTGATGGAGGCCATGTGTGTGCTCAAACCGTTGAAAAACGAATAAGAAGTTGGACGAATTTTAATTTTTTGGAATGAATATGAATAAATGGATTACTTTGTTGTTGGGCGGGATGTTGTTCATGGCGTCTTGTGCCGGTCGGCCGTCAGAAGAAAAGACGGCTTCGGGATTGCTGCCGTCAGACTTCCGTACGGAGGTTGACGGAGTACAGACGGATTTGTTTGTCCTGAAAAACAAGAATGGCATGGAAGTCTGTGTCACTAATTATGGAGGGCGTATTGTCTCGGTCATGGTTCCTGATAAGGAAGGAGTCATGCGCGATGTGGTGCTGGGCTTCGACTCCATTCAGGATTATCTGAAGTATGATAATAATTTCGGTGCCACCATCGGACGTTATGGAAACCGGATTAACCAAGGGCGGATTACGATTGATGGCATCACGTATCAGTTGCCCAGGAACAATCACGGGCATTGCCTGCATGGCGGTCGTGGATTCCATGAGAGAGCCTTTACGGCTCGTCAGCTGGATGGGCAGAAGGTGGAGATGACTTATCTGTCAAAGGATGGAGAGGAAGGCTTCCCCGGCAACCTGACCTGCAAAATAGTGTTCTCATTAACGGATGACAATGCGTTGGACCTTCATTATTTCGCGGAGACGGATGGTACGACGGTTGTCAACCTGACCAACCATTCTTATTTTAATCTGGATGGCGATCCGTCGCGGGACAACTCCCAATATCTGCTGACCATCCATGCCGATGGCTATACACCCATTGACAGCACGTTGATGACGACCGGCGAGATACTGCCTGTGGAGAATACGCCTATGGATTTTCGTACTCCTAAAGCTGTTGGAGAACGTATTAACAGCGATTTTGTCCAGCTAAGATACGGAAATGGTTATGACCATAATTGGGTACTTAATTCAAGAGGTGATATCAGTAGAAAGTGTGCTACACTCGAATCCCGTTCAACGGGAATCGTGCTGGATGTTTATACTAGCGAACCGGGTCTGCAGGTTTATACAGGTAACTTCCTTGATGGGGCTGTCACGGGGAAAAGAGGGACAGTTTATGGATATCGAACTGCTGTTTGTTTGGAAACTCAGAAATATCCGGATACACCCAATAAACCGGAATGGCCATCAGCACTGTTGAAACCGGGTAATACATACGAAAGTCGTTGTATCTATAAGTTTTCGGTAAGGAAGTAAGTCGTTTATTTAATTAATATTATCATGAAAAATTACAGATTTATTGTTGGTATGCTTTGTGTGTTAGCATTCTTGGAAGTTAACACTGTGGCAGCGCAAAATGCGCAAAGTTATTTTAAGAATTTTCCGATAGGAGCAGATCCGGCGTTTGTTGGAAAAAAGATGAGTGAACGGTTGATGGAAACAAAACATCAACTCTATGGAGATCGGGGAATTCATTATGCGGAAGTATGTACGTGGTATGGAGCACTTCGATTTGCAGAGGCAACTAAAGATCAGGGACTCATCAATAAATTAAGGAATAGGTTCGAATTGTTGTTTCATATTGAGAAAGAGTTACTGCCTCCTCCTATCCATGTAGATCAGAATATGTTCGGGTGTTTGCCTCTTAAATTATATCGTTTGACTAAGGATGAACGCTATAAAGAGCTGGGCTTACCTTATGCAGATACGCAGTGGGTACTCCCCCAGAATGCTAATGAAACAGAAAAGAAATGGCACAAAAAAGGCTACTCCTGGCAGACGCGTCTTTGGATTGATGATATGTATATGATTACAATTGTGCAGGCAGAGGCCTATCATGTTACAGGTGATAAGAAATATATAAACCGTGCAGCGGAAGAAATGGTGCTTTATCTGGATGAAATTCAACGTGAGAATGGACTGTTCTATCATGCACCGGATGTTCCTTTCTATTGGGGACGTGGGGATGGCTGGATGGCTGTTGGTATGACAGAACTGCTTCTCAATTTACCGGAAAGTGATACGAATTATCAGCGTATATATAAGGGATATCGCTTGATGATGGAAAGTCTGAAGAAATATGTCAATCAAGATGGTGTTTGGAATCAGTTGATTGATGTTAAAGATTGTTGGACAGAAACTTCAGGGTCAGCCATGTTTACATATGCTATGATTATCGGTGTGAAAAACGGGTGGCTGGATGCTGATGAATATGGACCGATTATTCGCCGTGCGTGGATGTCTCTGTGTAATTTCATTGATGACAAAAATGATGTGACGGAAGTTTGTATTGGTACAGGAAAGAAAAACAGCTATCAATATTACCTGGATCGTCCACGTATCGCAGGAGATTATCATGGACAAGCACCTATGATTTGGTGTGCAACAGCTTTGCTGGAAGACTAATAGTGTTTCATGACAGACTATATTGTAGATATTTTTGTGGATTAAACCGGTATCGTTCAACCAAACACAAAAATAATGTATATTATTAAAAAATGTTTCAATCATCCGATAGTTTGGTGGTAGGCCGCTGTCGGATGATTAATTTTTGATTAAGTTTGTGGATACAAACAGAAATTGCTGAAAGTTCGTTTTAAAAGGTTTGTATTCTTGGTATTTTCTTAGTTTTTAGGTAGTTAGAGTTGTATATAATGTGTTTTTATCTGTAGTAATATGAACGGCTGTGTAAGAATTTTGTTAGTTGGTATCTGTTTGGGGTGTATGTCCCATTTTTGTAGAGCCAATGGAACCGTAAATTATGTGGATTATGTAAATCCTCTTGTCGGAACTCAATCTTCTTTTGAATTATCGGCGGGTAATACATATCCTGCTATCGCACGTCCTTGGGGGATGAACTTTTGGACTCCTCAAACAGGTAAAATGGGAGATGGTTGGCAGTATCAATATACTGTCAATAAGATACGGGGATTTAAGCAAACGCATCAGCCTAGTCCTTGGATCAATGATTATGGTCAATTCTCAATTATGCCTGTTGTTGGTTCGCCTGTCTTTGAGGAAGAAAAACGTGCCAGTTGGTTTTCCCATAAAAGTGAGATTGCCAAACCTTATTATTATCAGACTTACTTAGCTGATTATGATGTGCTGGTAGAGTTGACACCAACAGAGCGTGCGGCTCTTTTTCGTTTTACGTTTCCTGAGAATGAGCATTCTTATATTGTTATAGATGCTTTTCATCGTGGAAAGTTCCCTGAATGTCCATTTGTGCGCATAGATTGTGCTCATAGGCGTATTGTTGGATATACGACACGTAATAGTGGTGGCGTTCCTTCCAATTTTAAAAACTATTTTGTGATCGAATTTGATAAACCTTTTACTTACAAAAGTATTGTTTCAGACAATCATATAGACGTTACAAAAGATGAGGGATATGCCGATCATGTAGGGGCGATTGTCGGTTTCTCTACTCAAAAAGGAGAAGTCGTTCATGCGCGTGTGGCATCATCTTTTATCAGTGAAGAACAGGCTATACTAAATCTTAATGAATTGGGGGAGCTAAGTTTTGACGAGTTGGCAGATGACGGTCGGAAATCATGGAATGAAGTTCTTGGAAGGATAGCTGTAGAGGGAGAAAGTCAGGACCAGCTGAAAACCTTTTATTCCTGTCTTTATCGTTCACTTTTATTCCCCCGTAAATTGTATGAGAAGGACTGTAAGGGGAACATCGTGCATTATAGTCCATATAATGGAAAAGTGCTGCCAGGTTATATGTACACAGATACAGGTTTCTGGGATACGTTTCGTTCACTTTTCCCGCTTTTGAATCTGTTGTATCCAGATATCAATCAGGAAATACAGTCTGGCTTGATGAATGTATATAAAGAAAGCGGCTTTTTCCCGGAATGGGCCAGCCCTGGGCATCGTAGTTGTATGATAGGCAACAATTCGGCATCGGTATTAGTTGATGCTTATGTTAAGGGAATCGAATTCGAAGACTTGGATTTGCTTTATGAAGGGCTTGTTCATGGTACTAAAAATGTACATTCGGATGTGCCTTCTACCGGTCGTCTAGGCTATAAATATTATAACGAGTTGGGATATATTCCTTATGATGTTGGAATTAATGAGAATGCTGCTCGCACGTTGGAATATGCTTACAATGATTGGTGCATTTATCAGTTGGCAAAAATGTTGAACCGTCCTGAGGAGGAAGTATCATTGTTTGCACGTCGAGCTTTGAACTACAGGAATTTGTTTGACAAGGAAACTTGTTTAATGCGTGGTAGGAATGTGGACGGAACGTTTGTTGTTCCTTTCTCTCCATTGAAATGGGGAGATGCTTTTACGGAAGGTAATAGTTGGCATTATACATGGTCTGTTTTTCACGATCCTCAAGGCTTAATCAAATTGATGGGAGGGGCAGACGTTTTTGTAGAAATGCTTGATTCTGTATTTATTGTTCCACCTCATTTTGATGCGAGCTATTACGGGCAGGTTATCCATGAGATTCGTGAAATGACAGTAATGAATATGGGAAATTACGCCCATGGCAATCAACCTATTCAGCATATGATTTATTTGTATAACTATGCTGGACAACCATGGAAAGCACAATATTGGCTTCGTCAGGTCATGAATCGCATGTATTCTTGTACTCCAGATGGTTATTGTGGTGATGAGGATAATGGTCAGACTTCTGCCTGGTATGTTTTTTCAGCTTTAGGCTTTTATCCGGTATGTCCAGGAACCACTCAATATGTTTTGGGTAGTCCTCTATTTAAAAAGATTACACTCTATTTACAAAATGGGCATCAGGTAGTTATTAATGCACCCAATAATAATGAAAACAATATATACATTGATTCTATGAGTTTAAATGGTAAAACTTATACGAAAAATTATTTGGAACATAGTGATTTAATAAGCGGGG
This sequence comes from Candidatus Bacteroides merdavium, assembly GCA_019116805.1. Lineage (GTDB taxonomy): Bacteria > Bacteroidota > Bacteroidia > Bacteroidales > Bacteroidaceae > Bacteroides > Bacteroides merdavium. The sequence goes on from DXAV01000059.1 coordinate 15,338, forward strand.
CTGTTCTTGATATAGAAATGAATGATATCCCTAATTATCGGCGTGGTGTCGATAAGAATGATTTTCCGTATTCTTTTTCACAAAGAAAATAAATGTTTATGGATTTGTGGGTCTGAACTATATTAGAAGAGGCTGTAAATTAAGGTGTGTAAAGTTAATATTTATCCTTTACTGACATCGTTTAATTTACAGCCTCATGTCTGTATCTTTTTTACATAATATTCATGTCCATAAAAAGTTTCATGACAATTCTAATTCTGTATTTTCTAGTTTAGGTAAAACAAAACGGACCACTTTCTCCTTGCCAACAAGCTGTATCTCACCTTCTATTTCCATCCGTTTCCCATCTTTATCCTGATAATGGAGTTTTGTCTTACCTTCAAAAGGTACTTGTACTTCTACGTTATTATTTGTGTCAACAAACAATCCCTTCTCTACTATCTTTATCAAAGCAGTAGTATATCCGGATATTGACCTTACCGAATAGAGTTTATAATCGATTTTGTTACCTTCACCCATAAATAGGCATCCGGCCTTCTTGTCTTTTACAGAAACCACACCGTAAATACCACAGAACGAGATATCCTTGTCTTTAATTTCAATCAAATCGTTTTTCTTAATATTATTAAGGATTAAATCACTGCTATTGTCTGTCATAATCACATCAATGGCAATACTTTCCTTGTTATTAAGTCGAACGAAGTCAACATTTTTAATACTTTTCCCATCCTGTTTCATATAGGGCTCATAGACAGCCACAAAAGGCCGATGCCAAGCTTCGCCTTCTTGTCTTACTATCAAAGTTGGTATTACCAGGTCTTCTTGGCTGGGCGGTAATACATCTTTTAATCCTTTCAACGATTTAGGGCTGTCAACCACATAAATACTTCTTCCGTCATACCCTTTCATCCATACATCCATGCATACTGAAGGTTGGCCGTCTATATCTAAATTAAATACGCCTCTGAAGTCCTTGTCAAACAATGCTTTTCGTTTGTTAGTAAAGAAATCGTATCCTTTTACCACTCCTTCTTGTGATGATAGTTCTTCTGTCTTCTGGAGATTTATCTTGTTATTATCCAGATCAAACAATTCCAGACTCTGGCCAAGGTTGTGGTAAAAATAGTCATGCATTTTATCACCACCGCTCATCTTGTGTGATCTGAATATATCAACGAAATAACCGGAATTTTCTCCTGTACGAACTATTCCTGTAAGCCTACGTTGCATAGAGTTTGTTTTTTCTTCCATATACTGGTTGTCTGCATATGACAATTTATGCATTTTCCCAGCATCTTTTTTATTTATCTCCGGATAATAAAACAATAATTTGTGAACCTCCGATTTTTCACCTGGTTGTAGCCTTCTACTGTTATTTGATGAAATACCGTCTATCACTACAGTATTGTGACTGACGGCCTTCCCATAGTAATCAGTGTGGTCTGAGACCCAGTAGCTGGTACCTCTCCCTGGGTCCACGCCAAGAGGAAAACCTTTACCATACAATTCCATGTTAATACCATTTTGGTGATGGTGGTTATAACCTGTACCGGAATTGACACACGCCAACCCGCTTTCTTTGTTCATACCGTTACGTTGAATAAACAAATTCACATTAGGAGCATAAAAGGCATTTGAATATAATGAGTATGTATCCGGCATCACAGGGAGTAACTCATCTATATAATTGAAAAGCCTATACAATGATACGGAATTATCGCGCTCATACAGACCTGCATTTATTTGCTGTGTCAGAACTGCAGTCAATTGTTCTTCTTTCTGTTTTTCACCATACTTACGGTAGAATGACAACAGACTTTCAAACGTAGAAAACGGCAACAAAGCGTATCCGCTATCTCCAAAAGCAGTAGTTCTATTATTAGGCAACAAATATTCAAAAGTTGCCCAAGCGGCTTTTTCAACAATCGTAAAATCCTTAAGAATGTTTTTATTGTCTAATCCGTCTATCAAGAACAACACTTCAAGCAAGTCCTTTGTCACATTTACTGCATATCCGCACGACTCGTTCCAAATACCGGTCTGCTGATCATAAGTGTTACACACATCCCTAAGTGCAGTTTGTCTTATGGAGTTTTCATTCAAAATAGTGTTTATATAATATTCCTTGCCTTTACCATTCGTATAAGCCGCATTCTCGTCAAGCAATAATGCCAGATACGTCACAAAACGTGCCTGAAATATACTCCAGTTATTATTAGCCACGCCGTTTTTTATTATTTGGTCGGCAAACCGTTGAAAAACATAATGTACCATATCAAAATCAACATCGCTCTTTTTCAGATAGCTATAAAGGAAATCATAACACAACGTCATGGGTATAACTATATGTTCATGTATCACTTCAAAAGAAGTCAGTCCCAGAAGATGGGAATTACGATGATCCTTTTCTGTAATCGGAGCTTCACGATAATACATTCCTTCAATGTATTTCATGAATATGTCTTTTGAAAAGCGCGCATATTTCTTGTCATTTGTCAACCAATATATGAAAGCACTTTCCATGGCTTTGTCCATGATTGACACATTTATGCTTTCTATCTGCTGAGCTGTCTTTGAATTAGGAACCCATTCCCATGGCTTTCCCGGTTTCTTATTATTTTGCAAATATATCTCATCGTCCCTATAATCCATATAAGGTTTAATCTGTTCCAATTTAGGGGTGGAATAATCTGTAGCCCAGTCTCTGCCTCCGGTATATCTTACTGTAGGAACAGGAGCTTCTCCTTTGGCATAGGCGTAATGCGCACCTATGACTACAGGAGTCGTATATTTCTTTTTCCAATACATTTGTATCCTGGATATAATCCATTCCGGATCATTTACATGAATATTTACATACTTGTCAACATTCTTATGTGACTGATCTAAATATTTTCGTCCCCACTCATATTTGGTAATCCTTTCTTTAATTTGTGCGCGGTTTACCATAGGATAGATCTTTAAGCGTACATCTGAAGCTGATGTACCAAGGCCGTACGATGAAATGATCAAAACCAATAATAATTTCACTGCTTGATTTAACTCTCCCGGTTTCATGATTAGAATGTTTAGCTGAATTTTGGATAAGAAATATGATTAGAAATCAGGCAGAATACTTAATGTTTAGTGTCTTTATACAGAGAACAATGAGTGTTCTTATCCGTAACAAAGTTACTGAAATCTTTTGTATTTGCGGTGGTGGTTGCAGAGAATTAAAAGAAAATAATGTAGAATATCGTCTGGAAACAGATTCTTATGCTAAAAGTCGTAATCTAATTTCTGAATATCTGATAATGAAACGATGACAATACTGTTGCTTTTGTTCATAAGGCTAATCGTCTTTTAGTTTTTGCGCAGGTATAAGTTTTGTAGATTCTTCTGAGATTATGAACTGCCTTAATGAGTGCATATCTTCTAATAAAGTTTTTCTGAATGTGGCTGAAGAGAAAAAAGAATGATGGAATGTTATTTCCCGCGGAAAGTCACGAACGTACCGTCGAGCAGGCACGAGAAGACATCAAGTTTGATGTAAACATGATCCATGTAGAGCGTACCTCCTCCCGGATAGCTCAGCGCGATGGAGTTTTGCAGGCTGTTGGCCCAGCGCCAGTAGAAGGTGTAATATTCCTCCCACACCTCACCGTTGTAGTTGCACAGCAGTGATTCTTCGCCCTGGCCGCCGGTATAGAAAATAATCTGGTGGTTGACCAGCGTACCGTCGTCCAGCGAATAGTTGGCCTCCCAAGTGTGGTCGCACAGTTCCCACGTGGTGGCTCCGCTTCCTTCGGGATAGTCGCTTTCGCCGATGGAGCAGCCGCTCCCGGCAATCAGTAGGGCGAGGAGGCAGAGGAGGAGGGGCAGGCGTCGTTTGCATTCTTTCATGTTGCTCAAGCTTTCGGCGGTTTCTCAATGGAATGGCCAAAGTTATGAAAAAGAAAATGAAAACTTTCCATTTGCAGTGTTTTTCTCAGCTGATGCCGGAAATCGGGGCAAGCAGACAGAGGCAGGAAGTGGGTTGGCGCCTGATGGCTCCTCATAGCCCGTGGCATGTTTCGTAGGCAGGTGTTTCCGGAAAGAACGGAGAAACGCGGCAGGAACATAGGACTTGCTGTCGTTCCCAATACAAGGAAACGGTCGTTCCCTGCGTTTGGAAACTATCGTTTCCTATATAGAGAAACTCCCGTTTCCTACGTAGGTAACGGGAGTTTCCATTCGATGGGAACGCTTGTTCCCTATAAGGGTGACGGGAGTTTCCTTGCAGGAAACGGAGGGCCGGACGGCTGCAGCTTCAGCCCGCAGCCTTTGGAGCGAACTGAGAGCTGCAATCGTTTTCTGCCTTTACGGTTGGATATCGCCAACCGCTATCTGATACTCACGCCACAGCTGGTCTATGTTGCAGTCTTGTCCCAGGATGTGCTTCACCGCTCCGTCGAACGACCAGGGAACGACCTCCAGCGCACTCCGGTTGAACTTGCGCAGGAATTCGGTGTCTTTGTGGTCGCGCAGCCACACGAGGAAGTAGCCGGTCGTGCGATACCCGTCCATGTAGCTGCCGCCTTTCGGTCGTGCACTGGGGCCTTCGAAGCCTCCGTTGGCTATCCGCACGGCGTCTGCCATGCCCTCGATGAAGGCGCGGAACGTCGGGCTGTCTCCGTAGCTGCCCACTCCCTGCGGCTCCAGCTGGTAGGCGTGTGTCAGTTCGTGGAGCAGTACGCCGCGGGTTTCGAACAGTACCTTGGCCGTGTCGTTCTGACCGAACGACTGTTCGATGTGACGGGTGCTGTAGAAGATGCTGACGTAACCGTTTCCGCCGCTCTTGGCCGAAACACCTTCGGTGTCTTCCAGCGTATAGTGTATCTGATAGACACGGGGGATGCTGTCTTTGGGAGACGTGTAGAGGGTGGCCAGCACGGTGCGGGCCTGTTCCTTGATGTAGCTTTCGGGCCGGGGGATGATGCGGCGGTAGATATCCGACCCGGCGGTTTCGGGAGCCTTGTCCTCGAACAGGACACTTCCTACGTTGTAACGGTCCCATACGGTGGCCGTCTGGTCCGGCTGGGGATTGTCACTGGTGGTGCAGGCTGCCGCGTTGGTAAGCAGGCAGGCTACGCATACAAATAAAAACATTAGATTCTTCATAGGTCTGAATTGGTATTATTGAGTTAATGAATAAGGCTTGTCCTGGGCGGAGAGTCCGCGGCGCTTATTGGGCGAGGACGACATGCTGAACTCGAAGACACCGCCTTTCATCAGGTCTTCGTGGGTGATGTACATCTTGTCATAAACAGTGCCGTTGATTTTCAGCAAACGTATGTAGCGCTTCTTGTCGCTCACTCCGGGCGCTTTGATTTCCAACGTATTCCCGTTGGGCAACTTCAGCTTCAGGTATGGCAGGTAGGGTGCTCCCAGTACGTATTGGTCGGTGCCGGGGCATACGGGGTAGAAGCCCATGACGGAGAATATGTACCAGGCCGACATCTGCCCGCAGTCGTCGTTGCCTCCCAGTCCGTCGGTCGCATTGCGGTACATCTTGTTCAGGATTTCGCGCAGCCAGTACTGGGTCTTCCACGGTTGCGAGGTCCATGCGTAGAGGTAGGGGATGTGGTGGCTGGGTTCGTTGCCATGTACATATCCGCCTACGAGGCATGCCTCCGTGATGTCCTCGTTCTGTTCGTAGAACTGCTTGGGCAGGTGCATCGTGAACAGCTTGTCCAGCTTGTCGATGAACACCTTTTCGCCGCCCATCAGCGGGATGAGGCCCGCCACGTCGTGGGGCACGTGGAAGGAGAAGTTCCAGGAATTGCCTTCGATGAAGCCTTCCCCGTGGGTCTGCAGCACATCGAAGTCGGACTTGAACGAGCCGTCCTTCAGCTTGGGACGTGCAAAGCCGATGCTGGGGTCGAAGAGGTTGCGGTAGTTGAGGGCGCGCTCGCGATAGGTGCGGGCCACCTCCTCGTTGCCGGCTTTCAGAGCTGTCTGGTAGATGGTCCAGTCGTCGTAGGCATACTCCAGTGTCGTGGAGGCCGCGGTGGCACTTTGTTCGAGGGGTACGTAGCCTAGCTTCATGTAGGCTTCCAGCCCTTCGTAGTAGGGCACCGTCGAGGTGCTGATCATGGCAGCCAGGGCTTCGTCGGCAGGAGGATAGTTACCCTTGGCAATGGCGTCTGCCAGTACGGACACGGCGTGGTAACCGCTCATGCACCAGTTCTCGTTTCCCATCAGGCTCCATACGGGGAGCATGCCGTGTACGCTTTGCTGCTCGTGCCGGATCATGGAGGTCACCATGTCGGCATTCCGGTCTGGCTGGATGAGGTTCAGCAGCGGGTGTTCCGCCCGATACGTGTCCCACAGGGAGAAGATGGTATAGTTGGTGAATCCCTGAGCCTGGTGGATGTTGTGGTCCAGACCGCGGTAGGAACCGTCCACGTCCATGAAAACCGAAGGATTGATCATCGTGTGGTAGAGCGAGGTATAGAACATGGCTTTCTGGTCGGGCGTGCCTTCTATCTCGAAGATGCCCAGGTGCCGATTCCAGTCCTCTCCGGCTTCCGCAGCTAGCTGCCCGAAACTCTTCTGTGCGGCTTCGGCCTGCAGGTTTTTGAGGGCTCCTGCCGTGCTGGTAGCCGAGAGGGCTACCTTGACAACCAGTTCCGACTGGCGGTCGGTGTCGAAGTTGAAGTAGGCCACCACCTTGCGGCCGCCCATTTCGGGGAAGTTCCTGTTTACGTCAAAGCGTCTCCAGAAACCGTTGTACAGCGTCTTCCCCTTTTCCTGATAGCCATAGTCGCGGATGGGTTGCGAGAAGGAGATGGCAAAGTACGTGTAGTTGGTGCGTGCCCATCCGTTGGTGATGCGGTAGCCGGTCAGCAAGGTGTCGTTCTCCACGCGGAGATTGCTCCATAACACTTTGCCGTCGTAGTTGTAGATACCGTGCACCAAGTCCAGAATCAGATGGCCTTTTTCTCCTTCGGGAAACGTATATTTATGGATGCCGACACGTTGTGTGGCAGTGAGCTGCGCCCGGATGCCGTAATCGTCCAGCATGACTTCGTAGTAGCCCGGCTCCGCTTTCTCAGTGGCGTGGCTGAAACGCGAGCGATAACCCTCGTCGGGGTGGTCGGCACGGCCGGGATTCAGCTTCAGCGGGCCGGTAGCCGGCATCAGCAGCAGGTCACCCAGGTCCGAATGTCCCGTTCCGCTGAGGTGGGTGTGGCTGAAGCCCACGATGGTGGGATCCTGGTAACGGTATCCGGCACAATAGGCATACGTACCCTTCTGATACACTCCGTTTACGTTGTGGGGGATGGTGTCTGTATCGGGACTGAGCTGTACCCAGCCGAAGGGAGTACAGGCTCCGGGAAAGACGTGCCCCATCCCGTTGGTCCCTATCAGGGGATTGACATAATCCGTCGGTTGTTGGGCCGCGGCGGGCAGATTTGTGCCCAGAAGAGCGGCCAGCGCAAGGCCGGTTGTGATAAGGCTCATGCTGCGACGTACCCGCTGGAGAATGTTGTTGGTAGAGGCAGGCGTGTTCCGTCTGTTGAAAAATGATTGATTCATAATAGGGTATTAGTTAAAGGGTATTGTATGTTAGGCGACAAAAATAGGATTTTGGTGGCAAAATACCAAGTTTTCAGGCTGTTTGCCGTTAGGAATAGTGGATTAGATATGTTGTTTTTGCAAATAGAGAGTTGGACTCATACCTGTCTGTTTGTGGAACAGTTTGGAAAACTGGGAAAGGTTGGGAATACCGATTTCTTCGGCTATCTCTTGCTTTGTACCCCCAAACCTTTACTTTCGGTTACAACAAGATATGAGACGGCTTCAACCTGGCTATTTTCTTGTCACGCATGTTGGTATGAATACGCTCAAGCAGTGCTTCTCTGTCTTCAAACTGGCGGTATAGGTCGGCTTTCCATTCTTCTTTAGACTTCAGAAATAGTGCGGCGAATCTGTCCGAGTTCCAATGCCCGGTTTCCTTTTCTATTTCCTGCCTTACCTCTGCAAAAAAGCGGGTGTCGTTCAAATAAGTGACCAACGCCAGTTTAAATGCAAAGATACGATGCCAGTGTGTGGGATTGTGTTTGGATGCAAACGTAGATGAAGCTTTCCGAATGCATCGGCACAGGTCGTCCGACAGGATGTTTTCTTTTAGGAGTGCTCCGAACTGTTCTTTGGCGCACTCGGCGGCTGTCGGGAACAGATATTCATGCAAGGAAGTCTTGATGAAGAACTGCATGCCTTTCTTGTCATAGAGTTCCCATGAAAAGACGGGTATCTTCATTCTGCTTTTTTCCTGTTCCCACAGCGGCAGGCATTCCAAAATGACTCGGTAGGTATCGGACATGACTTTCTCCAGCCGGAGTCCCATCAGAACGAAATCAGCCTTCATGTATAGGGTAGAGGGAGTGTACGGGGATAAGGTCGGGAACAGCTCTTGCCAGTCATTAAGTATCTGTCTCATGTTCATCATGTATTTTTTGATTATGCGGATATGGGTTAACTGTGACAAATATAGGCTTTTCCTTTCATGTCTTCAACAGGCGCCGCCGGATATGGCTCAGGTTCGTGGGATGGGATAGATATACCCGGCAGGGGGTGATGACTTGTATGTTGCTTTCTGAGCATATGCTATACAGACACGAGGGATAGTCGGGGTTGAATGTTTCCATGATTATCACAGATAAAGTTTAGTTCGGCTAAGATAGTTCCTTTTGTTTGAAAAGCCTTGCCATGCGGAGAATAATTTCTATTTTTACAGAAAAAATCAGGTTATGAAACGCATGGTGAATTTCTTCTGCCTGTTGCTGGTATGGGCAGCGGCTTCTGCTCAGGAGGCTTTCGTAAAGAATGAGTTTGTTTCCGAACGTGGAGATACGTTGCGTTACTGCTTTTTGGAGCCGGAGGTGCTTGAGCCGGGGACGAAATATCCATTAGTACTCTTCCTGCACGGAGCGGGCGAACGGGGGACGGACAACGAAGCACAACTGACACATGGAGCACAGATGTGGCTCAATCCCGTGAACCGCGAGCAATATCCTGCCTTTGTCCTGATGCCTCAATGTCCGCCAGATGGTTATTGGGCTTATGGCGACCGTCCAGCTTCCCTGCATCCTGCCGAGATGCCGTTGGAAGTACCCTTGTCGTCGGTATTCCGTTCGTTGGAAGAACTGCTTGATACGTGGTTGTCGAAGCCAGAGGTTGACAAGGAGCGCATCTATGTCATGGGGCTTTCTATGGGAGGTATGGGCACGTATGACTTGGTGATACGGCATCCCGACCTCTTTGCAGCTGTCATTCCTATCTGCGGTACGGTTAACCCAGCTCGTTTTACTCCGGCATTGAAACAGGTCAAGTTCCGTATCTTCCACGGCGATGCCGATACTGTAGTGCCTGTAGAGGGTTCGCGTGCTGCCTATCGGGCTTTGAAGAAGTTGGGTGTCGAGGTGAAGTACACCGAATTCCCCGGCTGTACACACGGCAGTTGGAATCCTGCTTTCAATCAGCTCGATTTTATGAGCTGGATGTTCGGACAGCGGAAGTAGGGCGGAATGCTGTTTTCTGAAAAAATCTTCCCGTTTCGCTTGTTTTCTTCCTAAATTCTCGCTTACTTTGTTCAACGTTGAACTTTAAATGAATGGTATTATGGGAAAGAAAGATAAGAAAGTGATGCACACACGCAAGGAAGAACAACAAGGCAAGAAGGTGATAATTGGTTTGGGAGTGGCTGCTGTGATTTTGGCCATTTTGATGTTTGTCGCCTTTACCTATCTGGCGTAAATGGGTCAGGAAATTGAACGGAAGTTCCTGGTGAAAGGGGAATACAAGTCGCAGGCCTATGCGCAAAGCCGCATCGTGCAGGGCTACATCTGTAGTGCACGGGGACGGACGGTGCGTGTCAGAATTCGTGATGCGAAAGGATTTCTTACCATCAAGGGGGCTGCGGATACCGCGGGCTTGAGCCGTTACGAATGGGAGAAGGAAATTCCTCTGGCCGAAGCACAAGAACTGATGAAGTTGTGTGAACCTGGTGTGATAGACAAGACGCGCTATTTGGTGCAGTGCGGAGAACATGTTTTTGAGGTCGATGAGTTTTATGGTGACAACGAAGGACTGGTGGTGGCCGAAGTCGAGTTGGCATCGGCTGACGAGCACTTCGAGAAGCCCGATTTCATCGGACAAGAAGTGACGGGTGATGTGCGCTATTATAACTCACAACTGATGAAGCATCCGTACGCACAGTGGTAGCGTGGCAAGAATTGTTCTCGATACCTTAATTATATATCATAGTTGTGCCATTTTGTTGGTTGGAGGACGTGGGTGCGTATGATTGTTTATGGAAAAGCTGTATCAATATTTACCTGAAGAACTGGTTACCTTTGTTCTGGTAACACTCTTTTCCTTGCTCATCGGGCTTTCCCAACGGAGGATAAGCTTGAAGCGTGAGGGTGAGACAACGCTTTTCGGTACCGACCGTACCTTTACTTTCATTGGTATCTTGGGGTATCTGCTTTACATACTCGATCCCTTGAACTATCGTTTGTTTATGGGAGGAGGTGCGGTATTGGGATTATTGCTGGCTCTGAACTATTATGTGAAACAGACACGCTACCATGTGTTTGGTGTTACGACTATCGTCATTGCCTTGATTACTTACTGTCTGGCTCCCGTTGTGGCTACTCAGCCTTCGTGGTTCTATGTGATGGTGGTGGTGACGGTACTGCTTTTCACCGAGCTGAAGCATACGTTTACCGAACTGGCTCAGCGTATGAAAAATGACGAGATGACCACACTGGCCAAGTTTTTGGCTATCAGTGGTATCATTCTCCCGATGCTTCCACGTGAAAATCTGATACCGGGCATCGACTTGGCACCTTATTCCATCTGGTTGGCTACGGTGGTCGTTTCGGGTATTTCCTATCTTTCCTACTTGTTACGGCGATATGTATTCCATCGGTCGGGATTGTTGGTTTCCGGCATTGTGGGAGGGCTCTACAGTAGTACAGCCACCATCTCTGTTTTGGCTCGCAAGAGCCGTTCGTCCACAGCCGAGGAAGCCCCCGAATATGTAGCTTCCATGCTGATGGCGGTCAGCATGATGTTCCTGCGTTTCTTGATTTTGATTGGTATCTTCAGTCGTGAGACGCTGGCCTGCATTTATCCTTATCTGCTGCTTATGGCAATAGTGACGGCTGGTGTGGCCTGGTACATTCACTCCAAGCTTCCGGCTTCCGTGGCAGGGAAAGTGGATGAGGAAGACAGCAGTAATCCGCTGGAATTCAAGGTGGCACTCATATTTGCCGTACTTTTTGTAGTTTTTACTATCGTTACTCATTATACATTGATCTATGCCGGTACAGGCGGGTTGAACCTGCTTTCCTTCATATCCGGCTTCAGCGATATCACTCCTTTCATCCTTAATCTGTTGCAGGGCACCGGTGGCGTGGCTACACTTGTCATTACGGCCTGTACGATGCAGGCCATCATCAGCAATATTGCCGTGAACATGTGTTACGGCTGGTTTTTTGCCGGGCGGAAGAGCGCTTTGCGGCCTTGGATATTGCGGGGATTCGGGGCTGTGATAGCCGTGAACCTGGCATTGCTCTTATTCTTCTATTGGGTTTGACATGCAAGCCTAAAAGACTCAGTGTATGCGTAATAACTTTCATTGTACTTTTTTAACTCCGAAAATGTCGTAGGTGTTTTAAAAGCAGTTACTTTTGTCGGGTCGTATGTGATTTTAGGGCGCATGCGGCGTCTGATATGATGTAAACAAGAATAGTCAACTTAAAAAAGAAAAACGCATGAAATTAAAAGTTACTGTGTTGCTGTGGATGCTGTTGGTATCCGGGCTGGCAGCAGCACAAAACTCGTCTGCCTCTTCCTTTCAACTGAAAGGAGTCCTGCTCGATTCGCTGACGCAAGAGGGAGAACCTTATGCCACCATCCGTGTGGCGCGGAAGTCGGCCCCTGATAAACCTGTGAAAATGATGGTGTCGGATATGAAAGGCCGTTTTCAGGAGAATGTGAAAGGAACGGGGCAGTTTGTGATGACCATTACCTCGGTGGGACGTAACACAATTGTGAAGGACTTTACCGTTAAATCCGGACAGAAACTGGTGGATCTCGGTACGTTGTATGTTACCGATGCTTCTAACGAATTAGGCCAAGTGGAAGTGGTGGCCCAGAAACCGTTGGTGAAAGCCGACATTGATAAGATTGAATACAATGTGAAGGACGACCCTGACTCAGAGACGAACTCCGTGCTTGAAATGCTCCGTAAGGTACCGTTGGTGACCGTGGATGGCGAGGACAATATCAAGGTGAACGGCAGTAGTTCGTTCAAAGTCTATGTGAACGGGAAGCCTAACAACATGATGAGCAACAATCCCACAGAGGTTCTGAAGAGTATGCCTGCCAATACGATCAAGCATATAGAAGTCATTACCAATCCCGGTCCGAAATACGATGCCGAAGGTGTAGGCGGTATTCTGAATATCGTGACCGAAGGCGGTGGTTTTGAAGGCTATACTGTGACGCTGAGCGGCAACGTAAGCAATCGTGGAGCTGGCGGTGGTCTGTTTGGTACCGTGCAGAAAGGTAAGCTGACGGTGAGCGGGCGTTACAATTACAATTACAACAATAGTCCGCGCAGTTATTCGAGCGGTAGCCAACGTGCTACGAAAACGAATTCTGACGTAGCCAATTTGGACTATGATGGTAGCAGTAAGGGCGACGGTTCTTTCCAGTCCGGTAGTCTGGAGGCCAGTTATGAAGTCGATTCACTGGATTTGATTTCCGCCTCGTTCGGTTTGTGGGGAGGCGGAAATGCAAGTAACGGCGGAAGCAATTACCTCGGTACTTCGCCTGCTACGGGCGGACGGCTTTACCAATATGCCACTGATGTTCACAGCAAGTCTTCGTGGTATTCCATTGACGGCAGTGTGGACTACCAACGCTTGTCGCCGAGTGTAAAGGGTCGGATGTTCACGCTGTCCTATAAAATCAACACCCGTCCGCAAACATCGGATTCTTATTCCGTGTATAATATCGACGAGGACTATGATTCCAGTTGGACCGACTATCTGAACCGTCTGTTGGATCTGCACAATGACGGTAGTCAGAACACGACTGAACATACGTTTCAAGCCGACTATACGACTCCTATCGGGAAACTGCATACCATTGAGTCCGGAGTGAAATACATCCTGCGTAACAATTCGTCGGACAATGACCGTTTCCAGCGTGCTGCAGCCGAAGGGGCCGATTATGAGTTCGACGAGGAGAACAGTACACATTACCGTCATCGCAATGACATTCTGGCTGCCTATCTGGGCTATGGGTTGAAATGGAAAAAGTTATCCGGACGTCTGGGCGTGCGCTACGAACATACCATTGAGGACGTGAAATATCTGTTGGGACGAGGAGACGACTTCCACAAGAACTTTGATGATCTGGTGCCTTCTGCTTCGTTGGGCTGGAAACTGACCGATTTGTCCAATCTCCGTGTGGGCTATAATATGCGCATCTATCGTCCCGGCATCTGGTATCTGAATCCTTATTTGGATGATAGTAATCCCGCCAGCCTCAGGCAGGGTAATCCGGAACTGGACAGTGAACACAGCCACGCTTTCGACTTGAGTTACAGTAACTTCACACCGAAATTCAACATCAACGTCTCTGCACGTTATTCGTTTACGAACAACAGTATCCAGTCTGTCACCAGTCTCATGTCCGAAGATGATATTCCCGATTTGTCCGAAGACAAGAAGACCGGTAAGGATGTACTTTATACTACCTATCGCAACATCGGTAAGAGTCGTAATCTCAACTTGAGCGCCTACGTCAATTGGAATGCCACGAAAAATACTCGTGTCTATGCCAATCTGTTTGGTGGTTATACCAGCCTGAAGGGAGCGAATGGGCTGGAGAACGACGGTTGGAATCTTTTTGCTTATGGAGGTGCGCAGCAGTCCTTCAAGCATGACTGGCGTTTGAGTATGAATGTTTTTGGCCAGACACCATGGATTATGTTGCAGGGTAAGGGAAGCAGTTTTTTCAGCTATAGTTTGAGTCTGAACAAGTCGTTCATGGAGCGGAGGTTGTCCCTGTCGGCCTTTGCCAGTAACTTCCTGAAGAAATATAACCGCTATTCGTCGCATATTGAGGGACAGGGCTTCGTGCAGGACAGCTGGAACAAGTATCCGCAGATGCGTTTCGGCCTCAGTGTGAGCTACCGCATCGGTGAGTTGAAGGCCAGTGTGAAGAAAGCTGCGCGCACCATTACGAATGACGACGTGAAGTCGGGTGGAAGCAGCGGCGGTGCCGGAGGTGGAGGCGGTGAATGATGCTGTCGGAACACGGTGCTTTGTGAGGGTGTGACACAGTGCTTCCTCACCCTCTCACGAAGCACTGTATGAGATAGTGACGAAGCACTGCGTCGGGCAGTCACGAAGTGCTTCGTCAGAGAGGCAGGAAGGCAGCCTGATAAAAACAGAAGAGAGCGTATCGCAGTGATATGCTCTCTTCTGTTTTTTTTAGTGCGGGTGATAGGACTCGAACCTACACGCCTTGCGGCACCAGATCCTAAGTCTGGCGCGGCTGCCAATTACGCCACACCCGCAACGGTGTTTGCTTGTTCAGCGGGGCAAAGGTAAAAAATATTTTTTGTTCTTCCAACTATTCCTGGCGTTAGTTTCTCACTCCTTGCTGTCTGTTTCTACTTTTCCTTGGTGTATATATCCGTTTCCAGCGTTGGAAACGCCTGTTCCCCTATGTAGGAAACGCTCGTTCCCTTTGAAGGAAACAGGCGTTCCCTTTAAAGGGTAACGGTCGTTCCCTTCAAAGGTAACATGTGTTTCCTTGTAGGAGATACAGCTGACGTTATTTTGTTCTATGATAGGGATACTGTGTTTGGAGCATTCCTGGCGGGCACCGTTTACGAAAATTAGGGCTTCACCTGCAGCAGGTTTCGGGCTTCTTCGATGAGGGTGTCTATCTGACGTTCGTAGGCGGCTACGGTATCCATGTCCATCTTGATGTCGGGGTCGATGCCGAATTCGATCTGCTGCTTGTCGGCATCGAGGTGCGGACTGGCTGAAAAACGCACCACCCAACCGTTGGGAAGCTCGGAGGTGAAGGGGAGGCCCGAACCGCCGCCGCTTTTGTCGCCCAGCAGGGTGACGTTGGGCATGTAGCGCATGGCGTTGATGAAGTCGTTCGTGGCGCTGTAGGAGTGGCGGTTGGTCAACACGACGGCCTTCTTCTGCCAGCGCACACCGTCCGACGGATCTACGTAGATGGGTTCCGGCTCGGAGAAGTCGCTGTGCCCCTTGCCCGTCTTGTGCTGGATGTAGCCCGTCAGTATGCGTTCGTTGGTGAAGCGGGCGGCGAAGCGGGTGGAGTAGGTGAGGTTGCCGCCGCCGTTGTTGCGCACGTCGATGATGAGGCCGTTGCAGGCGGCCAGGTAAGAGAGAGTCTCGTCCAGATTGCCTTCGCCGATGCCGTCGGAGAAGGAGGTGTAGGAGATGTAGCCGATGTTGTCGTCCAAAATGGTATATTTCAGTCCGGAGGAGATGCGGTAGTCACGCCCCAGGTATCGTTCGACGAGGCTTTCGTCGTAGTTGCGCGGATAGTCCAGGTACCAGTCCCAGTAACGGGCGGTGTTCGAGGCGGAGTAGAGGTTCACGTGCCCGTCCTTCAGCTCGGCCAGCATGTTGCCCAATACTTCGAACAGACCGTCGCTGCTCATGTCGGGGGTAATCAGCGGCTGGTATTTGTCATGGATGGCATCCCAATCTATCTGCTTGTAGTCCAGGAAGCAGTATTGCTCGTCGATGATTTTCCAGAGAGCTTCGAAGTTGCCTTGAGGGGTATTGTCGAATTCTTCTTCGCGGATGCAGCCCGAAAGCAGGACGAGGAGGGCCGCCGTCAGCAGAAGCGGAGTGCGGAAGAAGGCGGATATTTTCATAAGGAGTGCTTTTTCTTGTTGGACAATAGGTAGAATTCCTTGACGAAGCCTACCATGAACACATGCGAATAGGCGTGTGTCCGCAGGTTGTTGATGCTGGACTGCTGGGCGTCCCATACGTAGGCCAGGCGCATTTTCATCCGTCCTATGGGCAGGTCGGCGGTGAGCATCTGGCGCAGGGAGGGCTGGTTGTGGAGCGAGGTGAAACGCACCACGCCGTCGGCATGACCCAGCGAGAAGATTTCGTAGTAGGACTGCCCGTAGTGGGGCGAGAACATCACGCCCATGACAGGCAGATTGGCCTGATAGCGCAGGGTGATGGGATAGCGCTTGATGCGCAGGTCCCAGATGGCCATGACGGAAGCGTCGAGGTTGACGTAAGCCCGGGCCGAAGCCGGATTGTTGCCGTTGTGCAGGTTATAGACGAAGCCGCCGTTCAGGTCGGCCAGTCCGCCGGCCAGCAGGCGGAAGTGGTCGGTCAGGCGGAAGTGGTAGTGCAGGCCATAGTTCCAGTTGACCAGCGCGGAGAGGGTATTGTTGTTGTCCACGTGGTTGTGGGTGTAGTTCACGTAGCCTTGGAAAAAGCTTTGGCGCGAAAGGTTTCCGTCGGCCCAGCGGGTCATGCGCATGCTTTCGCGGGAGAGGCGGAACTCGATGCCCCGGTATTCCTGCGGCGACAGGTAGGTGTCGTACATGTTGGCCGCACCCACGCCGTAGAGGGTGGCGCGGGTGACGTAGCGGGTCGGGTCGTTCAAGGTGATGGAATCTGCGGGTGTCTGTGCCGTCAGGCTGCCGACGGTCAGGAACAGGCCTGCCGCGATTCCTGTCAGTTTGTGTATCATCATCATACAATTCAGTCAAATAGCTTTTCACACATCAGAACAGCTTCATCTGTCCCGTCAGTTCGTCCAGAATATCGCCTTCGCTCTTGTCCTGATCGGGGTCCAGGTTCTCAGGCTCCTCTTCAGGTTCTTCGGCGACGGGTTGTGGTTCGGGCTGGCGGGTCGGTTCCAGTTCGTTGATGGTATCGATAGTATAGGTCGTCAGTCGCTTGCCCTTGGCCTTGAAGCCTTTGACGGCGATGAACTTGTCGGCCTCGATGACCATCGGTTCGCGGAAGTTGTCGTGTCCGCCGAATACAACTTCCAGTCGCGGATAGTATTCGTCGGTCAGCAGGATGAGCTTGCTGTTCTTGTTGTCGCCCAGGTAGTTCTGTTTGCGGCTGCTCGACTCGAAGCAGAAGCGTTTGATGTAGGGATAGTTCTGCTGGTCGGCGTCGTAGAGCACGGCCGTCCACACTTTGTTCGGGTCGAACTTCTCCATGATGCGGATACCGTCTTCGTAGTGGTTGTTTACGTCGAAGTTGGTGGTATAGAAGTCGCCGTTGTTCAGCACCACGAGGATGAGTTCGTCGCTCTGGTATTCGCCCAGAAACTCACCGCGGCCGTCATAGTTGAGGCGGAGCACGTCGCGGTCGAACCACACCTTGCGTCCGCCCAGCGTGGAGCCGCCGCGCTGCTTCAGCGTAATCTTGTGTACCGGGTTGCGCGTCAGCATGTTGCCGATGGCCTGGCGTCCCTTGATGCCTATCCGGCTGAAGTCTTCTTCGAAGATGATTTTGCGGATGCGCGGGTTCGGTTTCAGCGTGACCTTGATGATTTCGGCCTCACCGTTGGGGTTGGCGCTGAAGTACATGATTTTGGAGTCGGGTGTACCTTGCGTTACGTCGTATTCGCGGTCGCGTACAATGGATGTCACGGCGAATCGCTTGATATAGGTCGTGCCATCCTTGCCGTCGCGGTAGCACACGTTGTAGATGGTGCGCTTGTCGTTCTTCTTGAAGACGTTGGCGTAGAGTATGTTTTTGCCCACAAATTTCTTGTCGGCTACGGGGGTGATAATGTAGCGGCCGTCGCGGAAGAAGAGGATGACGTCGTCCAGGTTCGAGCAGTTGGCCAGGAACTCGTCTTTCTTCAGGCTGGTGCCGATGAAGCCTTCCTCGCGGTTGATGTAGAGTTTCTCATTGGCCTCGATGACTTTGGTCGAGTCGATGGTGTCGAAGTTGCGCAACTCTGTGCGGCGGGGGAAGTTCTTGCCATACTTCTCCTTGAGCATGCGGAACCAGTCGACGGTATATTCCACGAGGTTGGCCAGGTGGCGTTCGGTCTCCTCGATGTCGGCCTTCATGCGGGCTATCTGCTCTTCGGCCTTGTCGGAGTTGAACTTCAGGATGCGTGCCATCTTGATTTCCATCAGGCGGAGAATGTCGTCCTTTGTCACCTCACGGATGAATTGCGGATAGTAGGGCGTCAGGCGCAGGTCGATGTGTTCGCAGGCGGCGTCCATGTTCTTGGCCTGTTCGAATTCCTTGTCCTTGTAGATGCGTTCTTCGATGAATATCTTTTCGAGCGAGGCGAAGTGGAGGCTTTCGCGCACCTCGTCACGGTGTATTTCCAGTTCGCAGCGCAGCAGGTCGCGTGTGTTGTCCACCGACTTGCGCAGCACGTTGCTCACGGTGAGGAAGTGGGGCTTGCGGTCGTCGATGACGCAGCAGTTGGGCGAGATGCTCACCTCGCAGTCGGTGAAGGCATAGAGGGCATCGATGGTCTTGTCCGACGAGGTGCCGGGTGTCAGATGCACCAGTATCTCGACGCTGCCCGATGTCAGGTCCTCCACCTTGCGTATCTTGATTTTCCCCTTCTCGCTGGCTTTCACGATGGAGTCGCATACATTGGCCACGGTCTTGCCGTAGGGGATTTCGCGGATAGCGAGTGTCTTGTTATCTACTTTCTCGATGCGCGAACGAACGCGTACCGAACCGCCTCGTTCGCCGTCGTTGTACTTCGACACGTCGATGCTGCCCCCTGTTTGGAAGTCGGGGTAGAGGCGGAATTCTTCGCCGTGCAGGTAGCTGACGGCGGCGTCGCACAGCTCGTTGAAATTGTGAGGCAGGATTTTGGACGACAGCCCGACGGCAATGCCTTCGACTCCCTGAGCCAGCAGCAACGGAAACTTGACAGGCAGGGTCACAGGCTCGCGGTTACGGCCATCGTAGGACAATTTCCATTCGGTAGTCTTGGGGTTGAACACCACATCAAGGGCAAACTTGGTGAGCCGGGCTTCGATGTATCGGGCGGCGGCGGCATCATCGCCGGTCAGAATGTTTCCCCAGTTTCCCTGGCAGTCGATGAGCAGGTCTTTCTGTCCCAGTTGCACCAGTGCGTCTTTGATGGATGCATCGCCGTGCGGGTGGAACTTCATGGCTTCGCCCACGATGTTGGCCACCTTGTTGTAACGTCCGTCCTCCATGCGCCGCATGGTGTGCAGGATACGCCGTTGCACAGGCTTCAGGCCGTCCATGATGTGGGGCACGGCACGCTCCAGTATCACGTACGAGGCATAATCCAAAAACCAGTTCTGGTACATGCCGCTCAGTTGGTGCTTCACGTTTTCGTTCTTCGTGTCGGCGGGTTTGTAGTCCGAATGTTCCTCCTTGCCTTCGTTCAGGCCGTCCTGTTCTTCCAGGTTCTTGTCAAAGTCTTCGCTCATATAGGTCGTTCCGTATGCTGTCTGTCGATTTTTTCGTTGCAGGCAAATTTACGAAATTTCTTGGGAAAAGCCAGCATTCCGCTTCACTTTGTTCGGCTTGTGGCGAGGAAGTGGGTGACTTGTCTGTCGTTTCCCATTGCTTTCATCCGATGAAACCAATGGTTTATGGCTCTTAAATCATCGGTTTCGACTAGTGTCGCTTTCCTCTGCTTGTGTATTTTTAATATTCCTCACAGTTCGATGTATCAGATAAATCCCTATCTTTGTGCCGTTTTATAATAATGTGTGGAATTTCAAATTAATTTAGATAAAAAAGAACATGGCACAAGAAGACGTTTTTAAGAAACTTGTATCCCATTGCAAGGAGTATGGTTTTGTGTTCCCCAGCAGCGAAATCTATGACGGACTGGGAGCCGTATATGACTACGGACAGAACGGTGTGGAACTGAAGAACAACATCAAGCAATATTGGTGGCAGAGCATGGTGCTGCTCCACGAGAACATCGTGGGTATTGACTCGGCCATCTTCATGCACCCCACGATATGGAAAGCCAGCGGACATGTGGACGCATTCAATGACCCCCTCATCGACAACCGCGACTCCAAGAAACGCTATCGTGCCGACGTACTCATCGAAGACCAGATAGCCAAGTATGACGAAAAGATAAACAAGGAAGTGGCCAAGGCTGCCAAGCGTTTTGGCGACGCCTTCGATGAGGCACAGTTCCGTGCTACCAACGCCCGCGTGCTGGAACACCAGCAGAAGCGCGACGCCCTGCACCAGCGCTATTCCGACGCCATGAACGCCGGTCCCGATTTGAATGAACTGCGTCAGATTATCCTCGACGAAGAAATCGTCTGCCCCATCAGCGGCA
>DXAV01000060.1 GCA_019116805.1 Candidatus Bacteroides merdavium
ATGTAATGATGGTTGTGCTGGCTATGAATGTGTCGGCACAACGGAAGACAGAAGTTATTGAGACGCCTGCCCAAATACAGGAGGATGGCTTAGTTTTGAAGAGAAAAGTAGCAATAGGCAGATTCTCTAATGAAACGCAATACGGCAAAGGCATTTTCTATGATAAAGAAAATGACCCGATGGGGAAACAGGCATTGGATATCCTTTCTGCCAAGTTGGCTGCTTCGGGAAAATTTCTGCTGTTGGAAAGAAGCGATCTGGCATCATTGCTGGAAGAAAGTCAAAAGGGACAGAATATTGTATCGATGCTGGGTGCGGACTATATGATTATCGGTTCGATTACAGAATATGGTCGGAAAGATACGGGTAAAAGCAGAGTGTTTTCCTCTGAAAAAACTCAGACGGTGGAGGCTGCTGTGGCAATTCGTCTGGTAGATGTATCAACTGGATTGATTATTTACTCGGATGAGGCTAAAGGCACAGCCGAACAAACTGCCAAGACTACAATGGGGATTGGTGGAAAAGCCGGATTTGATGCGACATTGAGTGACAAGGCTATCTCGGAAGCTATCGGCCAGTTGGTTGAGAATATCATCAATAAGTGTACGGACAATCCATGGAAAACTTATTTCCTTTCTTATGATACTGATGCTGTACTTATAGCAGGAGGAGAAAGTCAGGGAATCAAAGCGGGTATGACTTTTGCCATCATGACGAAAGGTAAGCAAGTTAAGAACCCCCAGACGGGCATCATGATTAATTTGCCGGGTAAGGAAGTTGGTCGTGTAAAGGTGCTTAAATGTGGTGGTGATACACCCGAGACTGAATATTCTTTTGTGGAGGTAAATACTACGGAAGATATCAATGCAGAGAATATGGGAAATTATATAATAGAGGAAATAAAATGAAAAACCGATTGATTTTGTTTGTATTGCCTTTGCTGCTGTTTGGTTGTAGAGTGAATTATCCCATTGCCCAGCAGAGCGGTAAAGAAGATATGGCATATCTGTTGTTTGTTGGTTCGGATGAGTATGCCGGTAAGGAGGTGCTTGTGACGATTGACAATGAGCAGCCGTTCAATGCGGTCGTTGTAGCACAAAAGAAGTCGAAGAGAAAAGGTACACAGTATGGCATTTCCACAGGGACACGCTCTTTGAAGGTCACTTATGAAGGTAAGGTTTTGTACCAGAAAAAACTATTTTTATCTACTCAAGAGGTTAAGCAGATAATGTTGCCATGATAAAAAAAATCTTGTTTACAGTGCTTGTTGCCGTAGTTGTTGCGTCGTGTACCACTACTCAGTCCTTATACTCATGGTATGATTATGAGGATGTCACATACCAATATAGCAAGAAACGCACGGATGAGTTGAAAGTCAAGCTGCTTGAGCAATACAAAAAGTTGATAGAAAAACAACAGGGGATACGTGGAGTTGTTCCCCCAGGGTTGTATGCCGAATATGGTTACCTGCTTTATCGGACAGGCAAGCAGGAAGAAGGGTTGAGCTTTTTAAAAGAGGAAACCAAACTTTATCCGGAGTCTGAAAAATATATTTCACGTATCATCAAACAGCTTGAAAAATGAAAAAAATAATTGCTCTGATTATTATTGTCATTTCATTGGCGTCATGCTCCACCCCCAAGACGTTGGGCGAACAGTACCCGGGCATGTATGAAGAAAAACCATTGACTATTGCTATCATGCCTCCTATCAACCAGACGACCCATGTTGAAGCTAAAGACTATTTTTATACCACGATGTATCTCCCTCTTTGCGAGAAAGGCTATTATGTATATTCACCATATCTCACCATGGAAGTGTTTCAGCAAGAAAGTGCCTATGACGCAGAGCTGTTTCTTGAAGGCGATTTGACTCCTTTCAGGAATGTCTTGGGAGCCGATGCTGCCATGTTTACTATTATCAAGGACTGGAGGAGAAACAACATGGGAGGTATGCTGACAGTTCGGGTTGAATACATTCTTCGTTCCACCAAAAGTGGCCGAATCCTTTATAATAGGGAGGGGGAGATTAAGGTCGATACCAGTGTGAGTAGTGGTGGTAGTGGCTTGGCTGCACTGGTTGACGTGATTGCCACGGCTGTCAATACGGCTATGACAGACAAGGTAATTGCTGGAAGAAAATGTACAGCCTTTGTCTTATCTGATTTACCGTCAGGGAAATACTCAAATCTATATGAAAAAGATTCGACTAACCCTGCTGGCAATAAATTCATAAAGGCCACGGTCAAGTGAGAATAAGCCAATGGTTTAAGCTGGGAAAAGCACTGCTTTAAGCTGGGAAACACAATGTTTTAAGCTGGTTAAAGCATTCGTTTAAGCTGGGTGGACAATTCGTTTTCCCAGCTTAAAAGTTAGCTTTACCCTTTTCTGAAGATTTTGACAGGACGAATAGCTTTGTAACTGTTTCAGTTTCGGTAGTATAAAATAATTGTGTTACGTATTATTTCTATCTAGAAAACTCATCGATAGGGGAACGGTTAACGCCTAGGGGCAGGACTACCCGTCCAGATAAGCTAATGTCCTCAACTGCCTAATAAGGTGGTTGAGGACATTTATTTTATTCTTATATAAGATTTTATTCCAGACACTCGTCCAAATCGTGTGCCAGTTGCTCCTTGTCGAGGTGCTGGCCAATGAAGACAATCTTCTGCATGCGGTCGCCATATTTCTCGTCCCAGTCGCGCAGCAGGCCTGGTTCTTGTTTCATCAGTTCGATAAGGTCTTCTTTGGGTGCGGTGGCATACCATTGTCCGGCTTCGGTCAGCTGTTTTTGTACGCCTGCTTGCTCGAAGAGGTAGGACATGTCGCGGTTGTGACTGAAATAGCACACGCCTTTGGTACGGATGATGTTTTGGGGCCAGCGGGTCGCGATGAAGTGATCCAGCTTGTGAATGTCAAAAGCCGGACGACGGTAGTACACAAACGTGCCGATGCCGTATTCCTCTACCTCGCCACCTTCGTGATCGTGGTGGTGATGGTGGTGATTATGATCATCTTCATGCTCGTGTTCGTGGTGATGACTGCCGTGAGCATGTGCTTCGCGCTCCTCTTCTTCTGTAGCGGCACGTTCGATTTCACGAATCCAACCGGCTGATGTGGCTGCATGCTCAAAGTTAAACAAATGGGTATCGAGTAGTTTTTCCAACGGAACGTCAGCATAGTTGCACTCGATGATTTCGGCTGACGGTTGCAGGGTACGGATAATTTTCTTGATGCGTCCCAGTTCTTCGGGCTTCACTTCAGCTGCTTTGTTCAGCAAGATGATGTTGCAGAATTCTATTTGTTGGATGATGAGGTTTTCGATATCTTCCTCGTCCAATCCTTTGCGTGTCAGGCTGTCGCCGCAGGCAAACTCGCTTTGCAGGCGCAGAGCATCAACTACACTCACCAGACAGTCCAAACGGCAGATGCCGTGTCGGGTATAGGCATCACCCAAGCGGGGAATAGAGCGGAGCGTTTGTGCGATGGGTTCGGGTTCGCAGATGCCACTGGCTTCGATGACAATGTAGTCAAATCGTTCGGTGCACATCAGTTCGTAAACTTGTTCGATGAGGTCAGCCTTCAGGGTACAGCAGATGCAACCGTTCTGCAAGGCTACGAGGCTGTCATCTTTTTGAGCTACGACACCGCCTTTTTGAATAAGGTCAGCGTCAATGTTCACTTCGCCGATGTCGTTCACGATTACGGCAAAGCGGATACCTCGTTTGTTAGCTAGAATACGGTTTACTAAAGTTGTTTTGCCGCTGCCCAGATAGCCTGTGAGCAGCAGTATAGGAATTTCTTTTTGTTTCATGGTGTTGTTGAACTTTGATTTTATGGGTACAAAGTTATGTTTTTTTTCGTTATTCTTACCCTTTCTTTCGTTTCAAAAAATCAGTAGGACTTTCCCCGAAATATTCTTTATAGCATTTTGTGAAATAGGAGGGAGAACTGAAGCCTACTTCGTAAGTGATTTCGGCCACTGTCTTTTCAGTTGAAGCCAATAGTATGGAAGCGCGTTTGAGGCGGGCAATACGCAATAGTTCATTGGGAGCATAACCGCAAAGCGCTTTGGTTTTGCGATAAAGTTGTACGCGGCTCAAGCCTATTTGTCCGCCTAATTCTTCTACACTTAATTTGGGATCGGACAAGTGGTCGTCAATAAGAATACGTAGTTTCTCCATAAATCCCTTATCCAGCTCGGTAACGGAAACTTTCTGCAATGAAGTATTGCTCCCGTCTGTGAAGTAATTTTGTAGGCGATGACGGTTCTCAATGAGATTGTGCAGACGAACGGTGAGTAATCTGGCACTGAAGGGTTTGGATATATAGGAGTCTGCTCCGCATTCATAACCTTTTATCTTCTGTTCGTCAATAGCATAAGCCGTGAGCATCATGACGGGGATATGTGAAGTTTGTAGTTCCGTTTTTAGTCGGCGACAACATTCCATGCCATCCATGACAGGCATCATGACATCGCAGATGATAACGTCGGGTACATATTTCATGGCTTGTCGGATACCTTCTTGGCCGTTAGCGGCTTCGATGATGTTGTATTCGTCTTGTAATATAGAACGGACATAGTCACGGATATCTTGATTGTCGTCTATTATGAGGACTGTTTCCTTGTTTTCTGGATTAGCTTGAGTAGAGTTCGTTTGCAGAGTTTCTTGATCGGCAGCTAATATGGCTCCTTCCTTCAGATTGGTTAGTATGGCACTGGGAGTCGTGTCGGGATCGAGTGCCCCCTTCTGATAGGTGGGGATTTCTATGGTAAAACAGGTACCTTGATTTTCGGTTGTATCTACGTGTATGCTACCATGGTGCATTTCTACAAATGCTTTTACTAAGGCCAGGCCTATACCTGATCCGGCATGGTGGACATCAATCTGATAGAAACTGTCGAATATGTGTTGGACATGTTCGGCGGGCATTCCTACACCAGTATCGTGTACCTGTAAGCGGATAACGTTTCCTTCGTGTTTGTTGAGAAGCGTTAAGCATACATTGATACTACCGTTTTCGGGAGTAAACTTGAATGCGTTGGACAATAAGTTGTAAAGAATGCGTTCTAGTTTCTCTGCATCTGCTGTAATGGTATAGTCCGTTCGTTTATCGGCTACGATACTAAAATGGATGTGCTTTCGGAAAGAAAGGGTACGGAAGGCATCGCTCCATTCCAGCAGGGAAGCATGTAAATCGAATCGGCTGAGGTGGAGTTGTAGTTTGCCGTCTTCAAACTTACGGAAGTCAAGTATCTGGTTGACTAGGCGCAACAATACAGTGACATTCTTATGGATGATGTTTAGTAGAAAATGTTCATGTTCGCTTAAATTATGGCTCTGCAGAAGTTGTTCCACAGGATCGGCAATAAGTGTGAGTGGTGTACGGAAGTCATGTGATACATTGGTAAAAAAAGAGAGTTTGGCATGAGTGGCATCTTCTAATTGTCGCGATAGGGTGATGAGTTGGTCACGCTGCTCCTCAAGTTGTTGCTTCTGTTTGGACAGTTCCGCGTTCAATCGGTTTTTAGTCCAAAAAGCTCGTATTACGAAAACAAGCAATATACCCACTAAAATAAGGATAACGATACAGGCATAGAGGAACATTTGTTGAGCAGAATAGCGTAACAGAAATGCGTCAAGTTGATTGTTGAGTTTCTCGATCTTTTCGTCAAGAGTTGTAATGTGGGTTGTTTGCATCTGCATGATACGTGCGTTCTGTCGGTTGACTAGCGCTGTGGACAATAGGGTCTCGTGCGGATAATTTCGCCCTTCCAGAATATCCATGGCTAATTGGATTACACGATCGCCTCCTGTCGGGTAGATGAAGGTGGCATCAAGTATGCCGTTGGCTACCATTTCTACTCCCATTCCTTTACCGGGGAGTGCGTCCACTCCGACGAAGAGTATATCTTTATCCCGATTCCTTCGGACGGCAGCGTCGTGTGCACCCGAAGCCATGCGGTCATTGTGAGCGAAGATAAGATCGATGCATGGTTGTTGGGTGAGGATAGAATCGAAAGCACGCTGGGCCGATTGCCTGAACCAACCAGCGTCAGCTTTTGCTACGATTTGAATACCTGGAATATCAGCCAAAGCATCCATTAATCCCCGATGGCGGTCACGTGCGGGAGTGGAACCTTGCAGACCAGTCAGTTCAACCACATTACCTTTGCCGCATAGTCGGCTGTTGATATAAGTTCCGATTTGGCGTCCCATTTCATAATTGTCGGCACCAATATAGGAGGTATATCGTTCGGAATTGATTTTGCGATCCACCAAAACTATAGGAATACCTTTATCATAGGCTTTTTCTACGATTGGGGTAATGGCTTCGGCTTCATTGGGAGCCACAATAATCAAATCTACTTTTTTGTTGATGAAATACTCAATATCGGCTATCTGTCGTTGGTTATTGTCGCCTGCCGAACGGATCTCGACCTGTACATCCGGATAGAACAGGGCTTCTCTACGCATTTCCTTGTTCATTTGAGTACGCCATTCGTCGTCACTACATTGTGAAACTCCGATGACATAACGAGCTTTTTCTCTATCGCAAGCATTGAACGTCAAGCATAATAGAATCGTCAAAAAGTAGGTAATATGGCATTTCATGGATTTCTGCTCTATTGGTTAACCTTACAAAGGTAAGAAAAGGTAAGAGCATAATCAAATGAAATTGATTTTTTCATTCGGTTATGCTCCTACTTACCCTAGATACATGTCCATGGTACAGCTGTTACTATGCTAGTCTTTCTGTCAGCATTCTGGGCAATACGGGCATGGCTCCTTGCTGAGTGCAAACATAAGCAGATGTATCTACAGCTAGTCGATGAGCCTCAGCTACAGAACGGCCTTTCAGAATGGCTGCCGTAAAGGCTGCTGTAAATGAGTCACCTGCTCCTACGGTGTCGGCCACTTGCACCTTAGGAGTTTCTACAAATGATACGTGTCCGGGAGTAAAGACGTAACTGCCGTTTACGCCACAAGTCAGAATCAACATTTTCAGATTATACTTGGC
The DNA here is from genome assembly GCA_019116805.1 of Candidatus Bacteroides merdavium. Taxonomy (GTDB): domain Bacteria; phylum Bacteroidota; class Bacteroidia; order Bacteroidales; family Bacteroidaceae; genus Bacteroides; species Bacteroides merdavium. The sequence goes on from DXAV01000060.1 coordinate 7,023, forward strand.
CAGCAGAATCCAGCATTTGTCCTGAAGGTCGATACCCGGATAACCGAACATACGGCTCACGGTAACCAACTCTTCATCGTTAATCTTCAGGACGTTGCAGCGATGAAACGAATCACACAGAATTTCTTTTGTATAGAATCCTTGACGTAGGTTGATGTCGAAGATACGGAGTGTATCTTCGTTTTTAGGCATTGCGTCGAGAAAATGGTGAATGGTTTCGCGTGATACGATGCTGCGTTGTGCCAGTGATCCGAAACAGACAGCACATGTCTGATGGGCTAGTCCTTCAAGAGCCTGTGTGTAGGGAATATTGTCCCAAGCTACACCTTCTTTGATATCATAGCAAGGAACTCCTTCAGCATCCAATTCTACTTGAACCGTTCCTGTGGGATAAGGTACCGTTTCTATTAGTCCGTATAATTGTTTTTCGCGGAAGTTTTCCAAAATTTCTGAACCCAGTTTGTCCTGTCCTACGGCGCTTACAATGCGGCTTTCCAATCCGAACTGTGATACGTGATAGGCAAAGTTGGCAGGTGCTCCACCCAGTTTCTTTCCTTCGGGCAGCACGTCCCAAAGTGCTTCGCCCATTCCGACTACGATTGATTGATTATTCATGGCTATTATTTTTTTGTGATTTCATTTTCAAAGTGTAGGCAATTAGATAAAGTACGCCGATTGTCATTACAGCCACAGCGCCGCTTTGTCCGACAGCGTCACTGGCCATACCCATCAGCAGCGGGAAGATTGTACCACCGAAAAGACCCATAATCATCAGTCCCGAAACTTCGTTCTTTTTGTCAGGTACTGCTGTAAGGGCTTGTGCAAAAATGATGGGAAAGACATTAGAGTTACCAAATCCGATAAGGGCGATGCAGACGTAGATGACATGATGTGCGTTGGACATCAGCAGGCCAGCCATGGCTATCAGCATACATGCTACGCTGATGCTCAGGAAGCGACGTGCTGACAAGTGTTGGAGGATGAATGTACCCATCAGACAGCCTGCGGTACGGAAGATGAAGTAGAGGCTTGTAGCAAATCCTGCTTCGTCGAGTGTCAGGCCCACACGTTCCATCAGTAGTTTGGGTGCAGTCGTATTGGTACCCACATCGATGCCTACGTGGCAGACAATACCTAAGAAGCACAGCAGGATGAATGGTCTTCCCAACAGACGCAGGCAGTCAGCAAATCCTGATGCCTGGTCGGGCTTTTCTTCCTCGATAGGAGTAGATGATAACCAGAGGATAGCGATGACAGCTACTACCATGTAAACGGGGAACAGCACGCGCCAACCCAGTCCGAAAGTGGGTATGGCCTGTGTGGCTCCCCACATGGCGATGTAGGGAGCCAAGAATGAAGCGATAGCCTTGACAAACTGTCCGAAAGTAAGCGAGCTGGCCAGACGGTCACCAGAAATAATGTTGCTTAATAGCGGATTGAGCGAAGTTTGCATCAGAGCGTTGCCGATACCCAGTAATGAGAAGGAACAGAGCATCAGTCCGTAACCATCACCAAAGAAAGGTAATAGAAGTGACAGAGCTGTCACGACGAGGCTCAGCAGTACTGTGTTTTTTCGTCCGATACGATTCATCAGCATCCCTGTGGGTACAGAGAAAATGAGAAACCAGAAAAAGACAAGCGACGGAAAAATGTTGGCCTGCGAGTCTGTCAGTCCAAGGTCGGCTTTTACGTAATTGGAAGCAATACCCACTAAGTCTACGAAACCCATAGCGAAGAAGCAGAGCATAACGGGGATAAGTCTTCCGTATTTCATTTGTTGTTTTGCGGTCATAAAGAGAAGTTTTAAAGTAAGTAAAGTATTTATAAAGTATTAAAGGGATAAGGAAGGAGAGACTTCTATCGGGTTTTACCTTCTGAAGCCTGCTTGCGGTCTGATACCTCCTTCACGACTTTACGATTCTAAGTATTTATTCCACCTCTGTCAATTCTACCACATGACTTTGCATCGGGCGGAAGCCAAAGATATTGAGACCTACTTTCATCAGATAGTCACCTGAAAGGATACGGCTGTTAGATGGAAGTGTAGATTGAGTATCAGGCATTAAGTTGATTTCTTCTATCTTGTAAAGTTTTGTCGGATCAAGACCTTGTAACTTTACGGGAAGTAGTTTTTCCTGATAACGCGGATAAATGTCGTAGGCGAAGACTACGGCCTTGCGGCTGTCTGTACTTACATAGTTCACAGCCATGTGGTTACTGTCATAGGGCGATACCAAGCGATACTGGTTGCCATCTAGGATGACAGACTGTAAGCGTTTCCAGTTGGCTACGGCCGTCTGGCAGTAGAGTAATTCCTCGGCACTCAATTCTTTCAGTCCCAGATCGAACCCCAGCTTGCACATGGAGGCCACATCAGTACGAAACTTTACCGAAGCTGCCTTGTTCCAGCTCGTCACATGGGCACACATGGCCTTGGCTGGGAAGAATTGCGAGAACCCCCATTGGATGTAGATACGTTCTACAGGGTCGGTGTTGTCGCTACACCAGAATTCGGTGAAGTATTTCAGCGCCTCGTAGTCGCATCGCGCACCACCGCCCGAGCAGAGCATCATCGGCACGTTGGGATAGTTATCTTTCACTCGCTTCATTACGTTGTAAATGCCGCGTACATGGTTGATATACAACTGTCCTTGCTCGGTCTTGAGGTAGGGTGAATAGATATTAGTGATGGGGCTGTTGCAGTCCCACTTGAAGTAAGCAATGTCAGGATTCTCCTTCAGCAGCTTGTCCACGATGCCGTAGACGTAGTCCTGCACAGCCGGGTTGCTCAAGTCGAGCACTAGCTGGTTACGGTAGTAATACGTCTCGCGGTTGGGATAGTGGATAGCCCAGTCGGGGTGCTGCTCGAAGAGTTCGCTTTTGGGATTCACCATCTCCGGCTCTATCCACAGCCCGAACTTCACGCCCGCCTCTTTGGCTGCGTCGGTCAGGGCACGGATGCCGCCGGGCAACTTGTCGTGCGTCACTTCCCAGTCGCCCAGTCCGGCACGGTCGTTCTTACGCGGATACTTGTTGCCAAACCATCCGTCGTCCAGCAGGAACATGTCTACACCCAGGTCTTTGGCTTCCTTCATCAGTTCGGCTAGGATGTCCTGATCGAAGTTGAAAGCGGTGTTCTCCCAGTTGTTGAGCAGTGTCAGGCGTGTGCCTTTGCCGTCTTTCAGCTGGTAGTTGCGTGCCCAGGCCTGCAGGTTTCGGCTGCCTTGGCCGGTACCTTCGGTGCTTAGTGTAAAAATGAATTCAGGGGTAGTGAAGACCTCATTGCGTCCCAGCTTGTAGGCTGACGCATACGGATTGATACCGGGAATGATGCGCAGGTTACCCACATTGTCCACCTCGAAGGTGAAGCGGAAGTTGCCTGTCCACGCCAGTGTGCCCATCAGCACTTCGCCCTGTCGTTCATGAGCAGGCTGGTCCAACCCCACGATGAAGAAGGGATGCGTGTGCATCGCGGCGCGGCTGCCCAGCTTGGTGTCGATTATCTTCTTGCCGAAAAGCAGGGGTTGCGTGCTCATGTGCGCTTCCTTGGCCCAGTCGCTGCTGAACTCCGTCAGGTAGTAGGCCGGACGGCTGAAGTATAGCATGGTCGAGGCATAGGCCGACAAGGTAACGGGTTTCTTCTCCTGATGACGGATTTCACTCCACGTCTTGATGACGTTCTCCTTCGGATAGGCCACGTAGTGTAGCGTCACGTCAACGGGATACTTGTCGTCGCGCAGCTGGATGTCGGTCCGTACGCCTCCCTCCACGGGGTACGAGGAGGACGAGACGTAGTAGAGCCATGTGGAAGGATTTCCGTCGTTGTGGGTGACGGCTAAGGCAGGTTCGAAGAAGTCTTCGTTGCCCGAACCGCTGTACACCTCCCACCCGCGGCGGCTGACACTGCCGTCCGAGGCCGGGTGCACGCTCCAACCCAGTTCTTTCAGGTCGGACTCGTTCAGCAGCCGTTCACCAAAATAGCTCTGGTAGAGGCGACCGTTATCGCCCACCTGCAGCACCAGGTCGATGCAGTCAGTGGAAATGCGTATCTGTCTCATGTCACTGGCATTCAGTGTAGTGGTGGCGAGCAGTGCAAGTGCCGCCGTTGCGATGAGGTGTTTCATGGGATATAAGGCCTTTTAGTGTTACAATCCTAATTGATGTATCTTCAGGTTCTTCACTTCGGCTTCACCTTCCTGAGTATAGAAACGCAGGGTATTATAGGGCTGAGTGGGGAACACAAGGTTGGTCATGGCAATGCGGCCACCGTCTACGAAGATTTCAACAGAGCACTTGTCTACGAACACATCGAGGTGATATGTCTTGCCTTCGCACAGAGAGAGCGGTGCCCAGGTACCCAAGGCGAAATCGTTGATATAGTTCACTGAAAGAGTCTTGCGGTGATCATCAGTTTCCTTAAAATGGGGTTCTGATTTCTCGCCGAAAGCTGTCAGTCCACTTTGGCTGCGGTCCATGACGAGGCGACCAGTCTTCATGTCGAGGTAAATGTCTACCTTTTCGCCTTTATCGTTCAGCAGTTGGAAACCTGTGGTTTGTGCTTTGCCCGGGGTGATGTCCATTTCCAGTTCGCAAGCGCCTTCGGCACCGGTAGCCAGCGGGCTGACCAGATGTTCGTCAGCCAAGGTGAAGTCGTTGACGGGTGTAGTGCCTTTGCGCAGGCCTTCGGTCTCCTTCACAGCATTGGCGGCCATGTAGATTTCACCGTCCTTGGTGTAGAGTGAAAGCTCGCGAGGCAGGGCGTTGGCACCGCGGTACTGGCGGATGGGGGTGACGTTGGCATACTGCCAGTTGCTCATCCAGGGTACGGCAATGGTGCGGTCGCCCGTGTTGGAGAAGCAGACGGTGGCGTAGTGGTCCTTGCCGAAGTCGAGCCACTTGGTAACGCTCTTGTCGTTGTCGCACTTGAATTCCTTGCCGTCGAAGTCGCCTACGAAATATTCCGTAGCGCTACCGCCGAAGGGGCAGCCGGGGTTGATGTTGACAATCATCACCCACTTCATGTTGTTCTTGTTCCCATCGACGGGTAGCTGCACAAAGTCGGGGCATTCAAACTGGTTGGGCTGTACGCCGTAACCTTCGCCAAACTGGCTGAGGTATTCCCAGTTCTTCATGTCAGAGGACGAGTAGAAGCGCATGTTCTTGTCGGCCGAAACAATCATGTACCACTTCTGTGCCGGTTCATACCAGAAGACTTTCGGGTCGCGGAAGTCCTTCAGCCCGTCGAAGGGTGTCAGGATAGGATTCTTTTCGTACTTCGTGTAAGTGCGGCCATTGTCGGTGCTGTAGGCCATGCACTGAATCTGTCCATGTTCGTCGCTGGCTGAGGTGTAGAAGGCTATCAGAGCGTCCTTACCATAACCGGCACTGTTGTTCTTGTCGACCACGGAGCTGCCCGAGAAAATTTGTCCCAGCGTATCGCGGGCGATGGCGGGAGCGAGGTGTTCCCAATGGATGAGATCACGGCTGACGGAATGTCCCCAGTGCATGTTGCCCCACTTCGATCCGTAGGGGTTGTACTGGAAGTAGAGGTGATATTCGCCGTCCTTGTACACCAGTCCGTTGGCGTCGTTCATCCAGCCGTAGAGCGGCGTGTGGTGATAGACGGGACGATAATAGTCGGTATTGGTGGTATCGAAAGTGTCGGCCAGGTGGATGCTGTCCCAGCAGATGGCGTTAGCAGCCACGCGGCCGATGGTCACAGTGGCTTCCTTGGCTCCTTGCGGCAGGGCGAAGGGCACGTAATACTCTACGCTGTCTACAGCCAGACGCACGTCCATGGCCATGTCGGCGGGGCTGCCCGTGATGAGTTTCACCTTGCCTTCGTTGCAAGACTCCTGGATAGGGAGGATAAGGTATCGGGTTGGGTTTGTGATGTGAACGATGGTGAGCGTGTCGCCTTGGTGTTCCAGGCGGATACCGTTGCTCTGCGGCTGGCAGGCTGTCAGTGCAGCAGCTGTTGCCAGAGTCATTGTCAGGTGGTTGAAAAATCTTTTCATGGTTCTATTGTTTTTGAGCGTTTAAATGTACAGATTATTTTTGAATTTGCCTCACCGGTGCGGCGGGTTTCCGTCATGCTTTACCGGTGTGGCTGGCTAAGAGGGTCAGAACTTCAGGCTGGCGCTGAATTCGACGGTGAATGGACGAATGTAGCTACCTGCCATGACGTGTCCGGCATACTGTCCGGCATCTTCCTTTTCGATAAGTTCAGCACCGGCGATACTGCCTTTAGCACCCGTCTGATTCAGGAAGTTGACCACGGTGCAACCTAAGGCAAGTTTCTTGTTCACCTGCCAGTTCAGTCCGCCGAAGGTTTCCCAACGGCCGTTGAAGTAGTAAGCGTCGTTGATGTTGGCATAGGTCTTGCTGAAGTAGCGGAAGCTGGTCCAGATTTTCAGGTCCTTGGTAATCATGTAACTGGGGTCGATTTCGACAATGATTTGCGGAATCTCGGCTACGATGTTGCCCGTTGCGTTGATCTGGCCTACATAGCCATCGGAGAAGGTGACTGATGTCTCATACTTCTTGTAGGTCGGCTTTTGGTAGGTAAAAAGGAAGTGAAAATCGAATCCTTTAAAAGGATGGGTTACCACGTCGGTAGTCCAGCCCAGTGTCTTGATATCGTAGGTCAGCGGGGCAGCCATGATTTCGGTCTGTCCGGTCGGCGTTTTGTGTTGCAGGTTCAGGGTCGAGTTGTTGTTGGTCTTCGAGATGTAAGAGAAGAGTGAAGTCAAGCTCAACCAACTGTTGTTGTAGTAGATTCCGGCGCGTCCCAGCGGAACGGAAATCTTATCCGTGTTAGGCATGGTGGCAGGAGCGAAGCTTTCAATCTTCGGATGCTGGGTGATGTAGGTAAAGTCGCCTGTCAGTCCGAAAGCCTTAGTCAGCTTGTAGGTGGCGGCGGCAGTCAGGGCGTAGTTCAACCAGTCGTAACTCATGGGTGTTGGGGCTATTTTAGTTCCGTCAGGAGCTGTCGTCCCCAGATAATAGTTGGCAAAGCGGCCTACATATTCACCCTCGGCATTCTTTACCGCGGCATTTTCGCCGCGCAGAGCCTGGTATTCCAGACGGGCGCCGTAGTAGAGATTCAGTTGGTCGGTGATGTCCCAGTCATGAGTAAAGTAGAGGGCTACCTTGTTCTCATGTCCTTTGTAGTACTCTGAAGCGTTCTTGTTGAAATCGTAATAATATCCGTTTCCTGCATAAGCACGGTCGGCGTATGTGGCATAGTCTGCGTTGTAGAGTCGTACAGGATAGCTGCCGTCCATGGGGACCGACTGGTCGTACATGGTCGTGGCCGATGTGTAGTCGATATCATAATACCATTCGTTCAAGCCCAGACGCCAGGTACTGCTGCCCACGTTGCGCGACAGTTCAGTAGTGAACATGAAGGAGTCGATGAAACCACGGTTCAGGCAAGACATGCGGCTCTGTACGTAGTCACCCGTATAAGGTTGCATGCTGCCGTCGGCTGCTTCGTACAGGTAGTTGATGCCGGCTTCGTTCTGGTCGAGTGACATCGGTGTCTGGTAAACGAATGAACCGGTGGAGTGGTCATACTTCATGACAGTCTTCCAGTTCAGGCCGTTGTCCCACGTGTAGTCGTTCATCAACGTGAACTCACTGCCTTTGTTTTGAGTGGCATCGTAAAGGTTTGTCTTCTTTATCTCGCCTGTACGCATGTCACGATACATCATTTCATTATCGACTGGCAGATAGGAAGTCGTTCCGAGGGCAAACTTGCCGAACTCTTTTACACTACCGTCACCTACATAAATGAAGGGGGCTGACTGAGTGGCATAGTTATAGACGGGATGGCTGTTACTGTAATGGTAGATAGCAGTCAGTTCGCCACGGTTGTCGTTGTACTTCTTGGTGAGGGCGAACTTATAGATTTGTGTACGGTCCTGGAAGGGAGTCGATTTGATTTTGAATGTTCCCGGGTCGAAGTCCTGATAGATGCTTCCGCTGTAGTACCAATCCTTGGCGATGTCACCGTTCAAGTTGAGTGAGAACTCCTGCATACCGAAGTGATTGCTCTTATAGTTCAAGGTGCCGTGAAATCCTTTTTGTCCCAGCTGGGTGAAAGAGTTGACGGCGTATCCGATATTTCCAGTGGTGATAGCAGTCTCTGAAATTTTCAATAGTCCTACATGCTTTAGGCTGGCATCAGCACGCCAAAGTGAATTGACTGAATGAGGATTGGTTGCGTAAGTGATTGGAATACCGTTTTCCAATACATTGACATCGGCCGAAGGTAGTCCAATTTGGATTTCACGCGGGCCGTTGGCACTGGCGGCGTTCAGCATCACGTTGCGGTTTCCCTCTTCCTTACTGGAGCTTTCCGTTTGTGGCTGCTCCGATGATTTTTTTTCTTCTTGTGCGACAGCGTTTCCACAAGTCAGTCCGAGCAACAAAATAGCTGCTGCTGCGCGATAGCATACTGCATGTCTTTTCATACCTGTTTTCATGGTACGTTATTAAATTATTAATGATTGAAGTTCCTTTTAGTTTAGGTCATTGGACGTTTCGCCTGAATACCTGTGCAAAGGTACGCAGTCGTTCGCAAGGGGAATAAAAAAAATGTTTCATGCTCTGTCACCAGGGTTGCATGAAACATTTTTGATAAGGAATGTAACAAAATGGACAGATGTCAGCTTTGGTTCGCTAACCCTCAGCTTGAAGTCTTCCGTGTGGAGGGTTGTTGGTTCAGGGTTCGTAGACTTCTCCGTCCGACGTGACATCGCGGTAGGTGATGCCAGTAGCGTCGTCCGTGACTATCAGCGGTCGGCCGTCGGGCTGTTCGTAGTGAAAATGTACGTTGTCCAGTCGGATGTTACGGGCATGGCGGATGTAGAAGCCTTTGGCAGGAATGGTGCCGAACATCCATGGTTCGGGATATACTTTCTCTTGTTCGGGCGGCGTACGCTGTCCGTCGGCTTTGGTGTAGCCGCCTTGGTGATAAATATGGATGTTGCTCAGGCTGACATCTTCAATGATGGCTCCGGGTATGCCGCTGATGATGGATGAATAGCGTGAGTCTGCGTTGAATACGTTGATGTTGCTGATGAGGATGCGCTTCATGCTGCCCACGGGTGTTCCCTTGGGACTACGCATACGTGCGCCAAGGCGAAGAAAAATGGGAGAGTTGACAATGTCGCGCATGGTGATGTTGCTGATGACAATGTCTTCCAATCGTCCGCCGTCTACCGTCTCGAGTGCCAGACCACGGCAACGTTCGAAGATGCAGTTGGTGATGGCGATGTTCTTGAATCCTCCGCTTGATTCTGTCCCCAGCTTGATGCGTCCTGTCACAAAACCATGGTCGGGGGCTTGCGGTTCGTCGCGCTGCCAGGTGCAGTCCAGCATACTGCCACGGTCGTATCCGCTGACCAGGCAGTCGGAGATGGTGACGTCTTCCGTGTCTTTGAAGTAGCCTAGGGCGTAAGACGATTTCAGAACGATGGCATCGTCCCATGGGCTGTTGACGGTGCACTGGCTGATGCGTACGTTCTTGCAGCAGTCTATGTCGAAACCGTCACGGTTGGTGTCTACCTTCAGGTTTAGAATGGTCAGATTGTCCACACCCGTAGCTAGCAGACCAAAGTGTCCGCAGCGTAGCATGGAGAAATCTTTCAGTGTGACGTTCTTGCAGAGCTTCAAGCTGATAGCTTTGTTGCCCACGCCTGGCAATCGGCTTTCTTCTCGTGTCAGTCCGTGGCCGTCAATCAGTCCCGGGCCGCTGATGGTGATGTCTTCCAGTCCGATGCCCCAGATGAGTGAGTTCTTCCAATGACTGTGACCGAAATCTTGGTAACGGTTGTGTTCGTTGGCTTCCGCTCCGTCGTAGCCTTCGGTGGCTGTGGGGAAGGCGGCTGTAATCGTGGTACCTTGTTCCATCAGCAGATGGATGTGGCTGGCCAGTCGGATGGAGTAGCAGGCATAGTTTCCGGCGGGCAGGTAGATAGTACCTCCGCCATTGGCGGCTGCCTCCTGGATGGCGCGGTTGATGGCGGGGCTGTCGATGGTTTTCCCGTCGGCTTTGGCTCCGTACTCTTTTACATTATATATGTCGGCTTTGGTTATTGCTGTACAGAGGCAGAACAGCAGGAACAATATCTTTTTCATCATTGTAGGGGCATTAGGGTAAATCGTTTCAAGTAAGAGGCATTTCCGTACATGGTGTGTTCGTCGGACAGATTCCAGAAACCGTCTTTCGAAGTGGGGTTGGCATCCCAGTCGATTACAGCCCAGCAGAGACCTATTTCGTTGCCCTCTTTAAGGGCGGTTGGACGGGAGAATTCCGGCCCGTCGGCATCAGCATGGTCGAAGGGAGTGATGTAGAATTCCAGCGTCAGTTTTCCAGCTTCACCTTCACGAAAGTCATAGTGGTAGGCATAGTCGGCGTAAGGCTTCTGCTTCAGCCATACTTGTGGTCCCCAGAGCATGCACCAGTCGCGTCCGTGGGGTGGGGTGAAGATATGGTAGTTCTGTGCGTGGCAGCCGTGGAACTTGAACCAGGCTTGCCAGACATCTTTAGGAGCAGTCGGGTGGAATCGGTCGATGAACGGGCCGCCAGAGCAGTCACCGTCCACTACTACTTCGAAAATGTCCGTGTTCAACGAGTTTTCATTAAAGCGCCAGTAGTTGTCCCAGGCTTCGTAGAGAAAATACAATTTTTGAGTTTCAGCACACCAACCTACCTTTACGCTGACCTGCAAGGTTTCGGTGTTGGGGGCGGCATGCTTACCTTCGTCTTCTTTCATTGCGGCTTCAGTTATGGCATAGCTGTCGGGTACACAGGACCAGTCGCGGGTATCACCGTCCAGAACGGGAACTTCATCGGCTGCAAACTGGTAGATTTTGTAGTCCTGCGCGTTGGCTGGCAGATACGTCAACAGCAGGAACAGGGAAATATACAAATGTTTCATCATGGGTTGTTTTTGATTTCTTTGTCAAAAAGGGTCGGAAGCATGAAGCGGTTAAAGTCGGCTTTGGCATTTTGTTTGTAAAGGCAGAAGTAGAGTGTTTCCCCTTCTTGCCAGGTACGTAGGGCGGCAATTACGGGGGCATCTGTCTTTTTACCTGAGCGGTAGAGTGTCAGGGGATTGTTCTGCTGATGGGCATCGCAGAGAATGGGTTCGGGACCGTCGGGCATTACACCATGTACGGTTCTCAGACTCATTACCTCACCGTAATAAACGGTAAATGCATTTCCTTCGGTACAGAACACATTGTCATGGCAGGCGTCTGTGGGGATTGCATCGCCTTGTTCCATTTTTACAGCTTTGTCATCACAGGCACCAAAAGCCCAGCACAGGCGAGCATCAGATGGTAGATTTTCGGCTGTAACCTTCAGAATGAATCCTTTTGTGTCGGTCAGTGAGCAGATGGTTAATTCTATTTTACCTCCTTTCCACAGTTTGTCTTCTACCATGTAATGGTTTCCTCTGTTTTTCACTTTGCATTGGTCCAGCCATCGGCTTTCCTCACCGCAGATCACTCCCAAACGTAAGGTTCCTGCTCCTTCTGGAAGCTGCAGGGGGAGGGTTTGAGCTTGGATGGTTGCTGTCCATAAAAATAGTAGCAGCAGTAACAGCTTGTTTTTCATTGTAGGTCTAATCTTGATTGTTTTATTTTTATGCGGCTAAGTTACGTCCTTCTGAGGGTTGAGCAAATGGAAATAAGTACAATAGACTGGAATATTGTATAAAGAAAAAGCGGAAAGTATCGCTGCCTCCCGCTTTTTTTCTTGTTCAAGTTGTATGTTGGTAACTATGGCCTATTTATTTCGCATTATGTTCTTAGCGTTATATTTGAATTCATTAATGTTATTTCTAGTTTTAATATCCTGCATTTTGCACGTATAATCCAGGGATATAGAACAGCTGGTTGTAGGGGATGGGGAAAAACTCATTTTTACCGGCTGTGTAGTGGGCATCTTTGTAATATTGGGCATAAGGTTGTGTGATGACCTCTCCGGTTTTAGAATGTACATATGTATAGGAGTCGTTTTGTTCGCTGGCAAAGAAAGTATTCAATGTTTCTGAGGCAATACCCCAGCGACGGAGATCAAAATACCGACTACCCTCCATGGCCATTTCCAGTCGACGTTCCCAACGCAGACATTTGCGTGCACTTTCCTTGTCCATAAAATAAGTGGCTGGATAAAGAGCTATTTCACATTGGTCAGCGGCATAGGCGATGTGTTTGTTGACAGAATTAGCAGCACGTTGACGGATGGCATTGATGATAGTACGGGCTTCTTCCATACGATCGAGTTCAATCAACGCCTCGGCACGCATCAGCATGACATCAGTATAACGAAATACGTAGTCGTTCATCGCAAAGGCCTGCCAGCTTCCGTTGTAGGTCTCACCTTTTGAACGTTGGGGTACTTCTTTCATTGAAGAATAGTAACCATAGACACTGGCTGCACGGGCATTCTTGCTGGCATCCAACGTGTATTCAGCTTCGTATTTGTAGGGGAAAGAAGGCATACCGACGGTATGGAACAAACGCGGATCCCATTTCTGATCGGTTGGCATACCGTTGACAGGGTAAGCTATTTCATCGTTGAAGTTATCGAACATTGGCAGGCCGTCCTTGGTCTTGAAGGCGTTCACCAAATTTTGAGAGGGTTTGTGGCAATCCCATCCGCACGACCAGATTCCCCAGCAGCCATTTAACATATTCGACCAGTTGGCGCGACCGTAAGTAGTGTGGTCATCAGCATAATCCGAAGTCTGTACGGCAAAGATGGATTCCTTACTGTTCTTGTAATCAGGTAGGAAAATATCTCCAAAATCTTCCAGATAACCATAGGACGAGCTTACTACTGCATCGGTATAGTCAATGACTTTCTGCATATAGTCGCGATTGATGTGGTCGATACCAGTAGTAGCTTCGTATCCATCACCCCATGCCAGGTTGAGGTAACACTTAGCCAGATAAGATGCTGCAGCAATCTTGTTAACGCGGCCACCGTCCTCTTGTTGGGTTGGCAGGACGTCGTAAGCGGTCTGGAAGTCATCAATAATTTTTCCAAACAATTCTTCGTAAGTATATTGGTCGTTGCGTATTTGCTCTACGGTGTTGTTTTCGAATACTACTTCATCAATCCAGGGAACTTGGCGAAAGACAGTGATGAGCTTGTAGTAAAAGTGGGCGCGGAGGAATTTTACTTCTGCCATACGTTGGTTGGTGATGTCCTCACCTAGTGTGGAAGCACCGTTTCGTTGGAGTGCTACAATGGCTCGGTTACAGCGCGAGATAGCGCAATAGAGGCGATACCACAGTTCGTCCATGTGGTCGGGGTTGGTTGCAGTTAATGATGACCAGATTTCCAGATGGTGATAGTTGGTGTCTCCTGTACCCCATCCACCTTTCAGGCAATCATCCGACGTAAGATCACCGTAGGGCCACAGATTGAAAGGGTAGGTGTACCAGCAGTCACCCATCATAGCATAGGCGGCTGTTACCATGGCTTCTGGGTCAGAAAAAGCTTTGTCTTCGTCAATAACGGCAGTCGGATTGTAATCTAAAAAGTTGTCGCAATTAGTTAGTGTCAGCCCCATGAAACAGGCTGCAAGCATGGTATATATTTTCTTTTTCATGATTTTCTTATTTTTTAGTGAGATTGAGATTGTTAGCCTGAACTTTTTATCTTATTAAAAACCTAATTGAAAACCGAACGAGATGGATGTAGCAAGCGGATATGCCCAATTGGGATTCTCAGGATCAGTACATGTCAAATTTTTGCTTTTAACGGTGAGCAGGTTTTGTCCTGAAAGATAGAAGCGTGCGCTGCTCATTTTAAATTTAGACAGGAAATCTGTTGGTATGCTATAACCGATTTGTAGGTTACGGAGTTTTAGGTAAGAACCATTTTCTACAAAGTAACTGGAAGCGCGTCCTTCATCGGCAGTATTCAGGGTACTCAGTGCTGGGATGGTTGAATTGGTATTAGCAGTTGTCCAAGCTTGAAGCACACGTTCGCCCTTGTTGGACCCTGGATCGTTTACCCCCCAGAAGTCCGTTTGGAATTTTTGGTTGTTATATACGTCTTGGTCGCATACTCCTTGCCAGAACATGCTCAAGTCGAAATTCTTGTAATTGAGCGCGATATTCAAACCATATGAGAAGGCTGGTACAGGATCGTAAATCCAGGTTTGGTCGTCAGCATTGATTTCGTGATTACCGTCTAAGTCGGCATATTTCAGCCCGCCGACACGGGCGTTGGGTTGGCCCGATGCATCCACTTCTGCTTGGTTTTGGAAAAGTCCTTCTACTACATAGCCTACCATAGAACCGTAGGAAACTCCGGCTTCAACCAAATTTTCTTTGGATGTGTGAGCGTAGGCCCCAGTTGTTGTTTCGGGTAGATAGGTCACTTTGTTACGGAAGAAATCTACATTGGCGTTAAGATCAATACCTAAACCGCAGGCTAGTGTTTTACGGTAGCCTAAGGCAAACTCCATACCCCAGTTGCGTAGCGAAGGACCATTTCGCCAGGAATTTCCACCTTCGCCAAGGGCACCCAGGAAAGCTGGGCTGATAAGCATATCGTCCACATCTTTTATATAGCCGTCAATGCTACCGTAAAGGCTGCTTTGCAACAAGGTAAAATCAGTACCTATATTGAATTGTTCTGCAGATTCCCACTTCAAGTTTGGATTGGCATATTGGGTTGCTCGATAACCTGAAGGGAAAGTTCCTGAGCCTTGTAGGTATATGTCGTAGGCAGTGGATGTTACACGATCCAGACCGTAGTCAGCTACATAGAGTCCGAACTGTGCGTTGTTGTCGATGGCCTGGTTACCGGTCTGTCCCCAAGAGAGACGTACCTTCCAGTCGTCCAACCAGTCTTCCTGCATTAATTTGGAGAGACGGAAACCCAGTGTGGCGGCTGGGAAGGTACCCCAGCGGTGGTCTTTACCGAAGCGGGAAGAACCGTCACGGCGGATGGTAAAGGAGGCCAAGATGAAGTCGTCATAATTATAGTCTATTTTACCGAAGAAGGAAGCCAGACGGTAACCGAACTTGGCACCGTAGTTTCGCATAGTTCCGGTAGCAGCGTTGGGCCACATATAATCTGGGTCTTCCAAAGCATATTCTTCAGAGTAGGCAGAGTAGTCTATAACGGTCTGCTTGTTCATTTCTGTACCCAATAGTACAGTAATGTCGTGCTGATCGGCTAGACGGAAGTTGTAATTGGCCGTGTTACTCCAAGTCCAGTTTACTTCGTTGTTGTGCGAAAGGGTCGTTTTGGCAATATCGTTGTTAACGATGTCCGAATGATAGGTGAGTGTCATAGCGTTGATGAACGACGAATAGTAGTCGATACCGAAGTTGGTACGCAGAGTTAGTCCCTTGATAGGTTTTACTTCAGCATAGGCATTACCGAACAGACGCCAATAGTTCAAGGCGTTATTGCGATTTTGGTATGCTTCGCGTAGCGGGTTTTGTCGGTCGCTCATACTGCCTACGGGGCCGCTGAATGTCGTTCCGTCGTTTTCGTAAACAGGCAGTATAGGAGCCATTTTCAGTGCATTCTCCATTGGAGCAGTATCGACTTGGCTGGAATAGGTTACGGTGAAGTTTTCACCGATCGTGATATACTTGTTGAGGTTGTAGGAAGAATTCATACGGGCTGCGATATTCTCGAAATCCGTATATTTGATGATACCGGTATTCTTCTTGTATCCCAAGGAGAACATAGTGGAATGTTTGTCTGTAGCATTTGAAATGGAAAGGTCATAATTTTGAGAGAAACCTGTGCGAGAAATCTCATCTAGCCAGTTTGTATCGGAGAATTTCATGGTCTTCTTTGCATTTACATAGCCGTCATACAATCCGTTTACGGTATAATTTACATAGCTGTTAGTGGACGGATTCCATACTGTAATAGGAGTACCTTGGGTCGCATTTAGATTTAGACCATAGCCACTTGCATAAGTTACGGGATCTATTCCGTCATTTAAAGCCGCTTGGGCCATCGCTGTGGCATATTGGGCGGAATTACACAGATTCATCACCGACTGGTTCGTGTAAAATTGAGCAGTCAAGTTGGCAGAGAAGTCCACTTTTATCTTCTCGGATTTTTTCCCTTGCTTGGTGGTGATGATGATGACACCGTTGGATGCTCGCGAACCGTAGATTGAGGCTGAAGCGGCATCTTTTAACACTTGCATGCTTTCAATGTCGTTTGCATTCAATGAGTTCAGGGCACGGGTCGTAGGCACACCGTCTACAATGTAAAGAGGATCTTGGGATGAGTTGAACGAACCTATACCACGGATGCGTACAGTACCTACGCCACTGGGTGATCCATTGGCTGTAATGGTCATACCCGGCACTTTACCTTGAAGGGCACGCATCGGATCTGTGTTTGAGGTTGTTTTGATTTCATCGGTTGAAACAACGGCGATGGATCCGGTTAGGTCGGCTTTACGTTGGGTTTGATAGCCGACTACAACCACTTCCTGTAACAGTTCGTTTTCTTCTTCCAAAAAAACAGTCATGCCGTCTGTGGCTGGTAAGGTAACATTTTTGTAACCTACATAGGAGAAAGTTAGTTCGGTATTAGGTGATATTGTGATAGAAAAATTACCGTCCAAATCGGTAATTACTCCATTGGAGGGATTAGCCTTTTCAACAACGGTTGCTCCGATAACTGGATAATTGTCAGTTTTTGAAAAGACTGTGCCCGATATTTTTCGATTCTGGGCCTGAACCGCAGCACTTCCCATTATTATTATTATAAAGAGAAGGCAAGAAAAGAATTTCATAGCTATCTTTTTCATGGCATAAATAAATAATAGTTTTCTGATTGCAAAATTATTGGGTAGAATAATAACAGGCTGTCATAGATGTTACATCATCGAGTATTTTTGTTTCATGTATCATTTATGATATTTTATGTATCAGATTTTATGTTGTCAGCCTTTTATATAGAAAAAGCGGAAGGCATCGCTGCCTCCCGCTTTTTTCTCTTGTTTAAGTTGTATGTTCTAACTATGGCTTATTTCTTTCATATCATACAATTCCTTGAGCCATCATGGCATTGGCCACTTTCATGAAACCAGCAATGTTGGCACCTTTTACATAATTTACGTATCCGTCTGGTTCCGTACCATACTTCACGCAGTTTTCGTGGATATTTTCCATAATGTAGTGCAGTTTGGCATCTACTTCTTCAGCACTCCATGACAAGCGCTCAGAGTTCTGAGTCATTTCGAGGCCAGATACTGATACACCACCGGCATTGGCGGCCTTACCCGGAGCATAGAGGATTTTAGCTTCCTGGAATACGCGGATAGCTTCCGGTGTAGAAGGCATGTTGGCTCCTTCGGATACAGCAATCACACCGTTGGCTATCAACTTCTTGGCATCGTCGCCATTGATTTCGTTTTGGGTAGCGGACGGCAGTGCTATGTCGGCTTTCTCTCCCCAAGGACGTGCTCCTTCTACATATTTTACGCCAGGATATTGTTCTGCATATTCACGGATACGACCGCGGTACAGGTTCTTCAGTTCCATGATGTAGTCCAGCTTCTCACGATCGATACCTTCAGGGTCGTAAACGTAACCGTCGGAGTCGGACATGGTCAATACTTTACCACCCAGCTGCAGTACCTTTTCGGCAGTATACTGGGCTACGTTACCCGAACCGGAGATAAGCACTGATTTGCCTTGGAGATCCATACCTTTTGTCTTCAACATTTCCATTAGGAAGTAAACGTTACCATATCCGGTAGCTTCAGGACGAATCAGAGAACCGCCGAATTCACGGCCTTTACCGGTCAGCACACCGCTGAATTCACGGGTCAGCTTCTTGTACATACCGAACATAAAGCCTACTTCACGACCACCTACGCCGATATCACCTGCCGGAACATCAATATCCGGACCGATGTGGCGCCACAGCTCCAGCATGAAGGCCTGACAGAAACGCATGACTTCGGCGTTGCTCTTGCCGCGCGGCGAGAAGTCCGAACCACCTTTGCCACCGCCCATCGGGAGGGTAGTCAGTGAGTTTTTGAAAGTCTGCTCGAAAGCCAGGAACTTCAGAATGCCCAGGTTTACAGATGAGTGGAAACGGATACCACCTTTGTACGGGCCGATGGCATTGTTATGTTGTACACGGTACCCCATATTGGTCTGTACGTTACCTTTGTCGTCTACCCATGTAACGCGGAACTGGTATACGCGGTCGGGAATGCAAAGACGTTCAATCAGGTTGGCTTTGTCGAATTCGGGGTGTTTGTTGTACTCTTCTTCAATGGTACCTAATACTTCTTCTACTGCTTGATGATACTCCGGTTCATTGGGAAACCGTCTTTTTAAATCTTCTAATACCTTAGCTGCATTCATAATCTTTGTTTTATTGGTTGTTTTATTACTTGCGGTTGCAAATGTATATATAAAAATGATATGTGCAAACAATTTATAAATAAAAAGCGAGATAAAACGTCATTTTGTTGTTTTACCTCGCCTTTTGTAGAAAAACGATATGTTTTTATCGCTTTTTCAGTGACTGGATGACAGGAATGAATACCAATGCTGCCGAAATGAGTATCATTAGGATGACAGGACCGTCAATTCGTTCACTGTACACCAATACATAGTAGCAAAGTAACGCCCAAAGGAGCGTAATGCATACTATTTGTGACTTGGATAGTGGCTTTTTCATTGTTTGGTTTTCTTTTTGTCCACGATAGCGTCAATGACAGCTACGGCAGTGATATTCACGATATCACGTACGGAGCTCTCAAAGTCAGTAAAGTGGATAGGCTTGTTCAGACCCATTTGTATCGGACCGATGAGTTCGGCATCAGTGTCCATTGCCTGCAGTAGTTTGTAGGCTGAATTGGCTGAACTCAAGTTTGGGAATACCAGTGTATTGACATCCTTGCCGAAAAGACGGGTAAAAGGATACTTTTTGTCACGCATTTCGCGATTCATGGCAAAGTTTACCTGCATTTCGCCGTCGATGGCCAGGTTGGGGTAATGTTGCTGCATGTAGTCCACAGCCTCGTGTACCTTAACGGGGCTGCCTTCTGTGTCGGCACCGAAGTTGGAGTAGCTCAACATGGCCATCACTGGAGTATGGTTGAAGAACCGTACGGTGTGTTCCGATAACTTGGCGATGTCGATTAGCGTGTCGGTGTCGGGATGGCGGTTGATGAGTGTGTCGGCCAGGAAGTAGGTGCCCTTTTTGGAGTTGAGAATATGCATGGTGCCGAAATGCTTGTATTCAGGACGGATACCGATTACTTCCTTAGCTACCTTAATGGTATTGCTGTACTTCGTATAGAGTCCGGTGATGAAAGCGTCAGCTTCGCCTGTCTCAACCATCATCATGCCAAAGTAGTTACGTTCGAACATCTTGTCGTTGGCCTCTTCGTAGGTGACACCTTGGCGGGCACGCTTTTCGGACAGAATGTGGGCATAGCGTTCGCGACGTGGTGCTTCGTCGGGGTGGCGTAGGTTGACTATCTCGATACCTTCCAGACTGAGGTCGAGTTCCTTAGCCAGTTTCATGATAGCTTCGTCATTCCCTAACAAGATGGGGTGACAGATACCTTCGGCTTTGGCTTCGACGGCGGCCTTCAGCATGTTGGGGTGAATACCTTCGGCAAAGACCACACGTTGCGGGTTGCGGCGGGCGGTGTCGTAAAGCTGGCGAGTGAGCTTGCTCTCGTAGCCCATCAGTTCGCGCAGTTGCAGGCAATAGGCATCCCAGTCTTCGATGTTCTTGCGGGCCACACCGCTTTCCATGGCGGCACGGGCTACGGCGCACGACACTTCCGTGATGAGGCGCGGATCAACGGGTTTTGGGATGAAGTATTCAGGGCCGAAGGTGAAATTGTTTACATGATAAGCTTCGTTCACTACGTCTGGTACAGGTTGTTTGGCTAAGTCAGCAATGGCATGTACGGCAGCAATCTTCATTTCTTCGTTGATGGCACTAGCATGCGTGTCCAGTGCACCGCGGAAGATGTAGGGGAAACCTATTACATTATTAATTTGGTTGGGGTAGTCCGAACGCCCTGTTGACATTAGCACATCGGGACGGGCGGCCATGGCATCTTCGTAGGAAATTTCCGGTGTGGGGTTGGCCAGGGCAAAGACGATGGGGTGGTCTGCCATTGAGCGCACCATGTCTTGAGTCAGTACATTACCTTTGGACAAACCGAGGAAAACGTCGGCTCCCTTGATGGCCTCTTCCAGCGTGTGCACGTCGCGGCGGTCGGTGGCAAAGAAGCGTTTCTGCTCGGTCAGGTTTTCACGGTCACTGGTGATGACGCCTTTGCTGTCGAGCATCAGGATGTTCTCGCGGCGGGCACCGAGTGACACATACAACTTGGTACACGAGATGGCCGATGCACCTGCGCCGTTCACCACGATGTGTACATCTTCAATCCGCTTGCCGGCCACTTCAAGGGCGTTCAGCAGTCCGGCGCTCGAGATGATGGCAGTACCATGCTGGTCGTCGTGCATTACGGGGATGTCCAGCTCTTCCTTCAGGCGGCGTTCTATCTCAAAGCATTCGGGAGCCTTGATGTCTTCTAGGTTGATGCCTCCGAAAGTGGGGGCGATAGCTTTGACGGCCTGAATGAATTTCTCGGGATCCTTTTCGTTCACTTCGATGTCGAACACGTCGATGCCTGCATAGATTTTGAAGAGCAGGCCTTTGCCTTCCATCACGGGTTTGCCGCTCAAGGCGCCTATGTCTCCCAGTCCGAGCACGGCAGTACCGTTCGAGATGACGGCCACGAGGTTTCCTTTGGCTGTGTACTTGTAGGCATCTTCCTGGTTTTTCTCAATCTCGAGACAGGGTTCGGCCACGCCAGGCGAGTAGGCCAGTGAGAGATCGGTCTGTGTGGTGTAGGGTTTGGTGGGCACTACTTCAATCTTTCCCGGTTTGCCCATCGAGTGATAGAGCAAAGCAGCTTCTTTCGTTATCTTTACCATATTTGTTTTGTTGTTATTGTTCCAGTGAAATTATGCATTGAGTGCCTGTTCGATGTCGGCTATGATGTCGTCGGCATTTTCAATACCTACCGAGAAGCGGATGAGATCAGGACGTACACCAGCTTCCATCAGTTGCTCGTCTGTTAGTTGGCGATGCGTATGGCTGGCGGGATGGAGTACGCAGGTGCGGGCGTCAGCCACATGGGTCACGATGGCAGCCAGCTTGAGTGAGTCCATGAACTTGATGGCCACATCGCGTCCACCCTTCAGACCGAAAGTCACTACGCCGCACGAGCCGTTGGGCATGTACTTCTCGGCCAGTGCGTGGTACTTGTCGTTTGGCAGCCCGCAGTAGTTTACCCAAGCCACTTTGTCGTTCTTCGACAGATATTCGGCTACGGCCTGCGCATTCTTACAGTGCTGCGGCATGCGCAGGTGCAGCGTTTCCAAACCTAGGTTCAGCAGGAAGGCGTTTTGCGGCGACTGGATGCTACCCAGATCGCGCATCAGCTGGGCTGTGGCTTTGGTGATGTAGGCCATCTTGCCGAAAGCCTTCGTATAGGTCAGACCGTGATAGGACTCGTCGGGCGTGCAGAGGCCGGGGAATTTGTCGGCGTGGGCGTCCCAGTCGAAGTTGCCGCTGTCCACGATACAGCCGCCTACACTCGTGGCATGTCCGTCCATGTATTTCGTCGTGGAGTGTACTACGATGTCGGCGCCCCATTCGAATGGACGACAGTTGATAGGGGTGGGGAAAGTGTTGTCCACAATCAAGGGTACCCCATGTTTATGGGCAATACGGGCGAACTTTTCAATGTCAAGTACTTCAAGTGTGGGGTTCGAGATGGTTTCGCCGAACAGTGCCTTGGTGTTGGGGCGGAATGCTGCCGAGATTTCTTCTTCGGAAGCATCGGGATTGATGAAAGTTACATCAATACCCTGCTTTTTCATTGTCACGCCGAAGAGGTTGAACGTGCCACCATAGATGCACGACGAGCAAACGAAATGATCGCCAGCTTGGCAAATATTGAAAATTGCATAATAATTAGCAGCCTGTCCACTGGAGGTCAACATGGCAGCCACACCGCCTTCCAAAGCGGCAATCTTGGCGGCTACAGCATCGTTCGTAGGATTCTGCAGACGGGTATAGAAATAACCGCTGTCTTCCAAATCGAAAAGACGGGCCATCTGTTCGCTCGTGTCATATTTGAAGGTTGTACTTTGGTAGATGGGAAGTACACGGGGCTCTCCTTTCTTGGGAGACCAGCCGGCCTGTACACACAGGGTTTCGGGTTTAAATTGCTTGGTCATAATCGAGTATTTGTATAGTTTTTGGTTATTTATATGCACTTATTTCTCGCAAAAGTACGGAAAATACTGTAAATTTGTCGGCTGAAATCAGTTTTTTAGTGGATTTAATAGAATGAGACATCTTTTACTCTCCTTGATTTTGGCGTTGTTCACCCTTTCCGTGGCAGCCCAGCAGACTACCGACACTCCTCGCAGAGGCGAGGGAATATCTGCGTTCCTACAACGTAATCATCGTCCGGGAAAGGCATATTATCGGGAATTCCTACGCCTGAACGAGAAGAAACTGAAGGGTAAGAAAGAATTGATGCTGGGTGTCCGATACGTTATTCCTCCGTTGAGAGGGGAAGGGGGGCAGAAAAACTCGGCAAAAAAACGTCGGATAAAGGAACCTTTATTTGGCAAGAAATTGGCGCAGGTGGACGTAACGGGCAGTAGTTTGGCTGGAGCGTGCTTCTACATTGTCAGTGGTCATGGTGGTCCTGATCCGGGTGCTATTGGGCGCTTGAACGGGCACGAACTGCACGAGGATGAATATGCTTATGACGTGGCTCTTCGCCTGGCACGCAATCTGATGCAGGAAGGAGCCGAAGTGCATATCATCATTCAAGACAAAAAGGACGGCATCCGTAATGAGAATTATCTGAAGAACAGCAAGCGCGAAACATGTATGGGCGATCCCATACCACTTAATCAGGTGGAGCGTCTGAAGCAGCGTTGTGTGAAGATTAATGAATTATACCGTAGTGACCGTAAGAAATACAAGTATTGCCGTTCGGTCTTCCTGCACGTGGACAGCCGCAGCAAGAGGGCGCAGACCGATGTCTTTTTCTATCATGCACCGGGTAGTAAATATGGTGAGCAGTTGGCTCGTGGCATGAAGAATACATTCGAGCGGAAGTATGACTGCCATCAGCCCAATCGCGGTTTCGAGGGGACGGTGAGTAGCCGTAACCTGTATGTGCTGCTCAACTCTACACCGCCTGCTTTGTTCGTGGAGTTGGGCAACATCCAAAACAGCTTCGACCAACGCCGCTTCGTTATCAGTGACAACCGTCAAGCATTGGCCAACTGGATGCGTGAGGGATTGATTGCCGATTATAAGAAGTGTAAATGAGTTAGGGCCGTCCGCCGCGCATCCAGCAGTGCTGCCAGTAGTCCTCGTTGAGATTGCTTACGATAACACCCCGGCTGGTGCTGGCATGGATGAATTTGTCCTTTTTTAGGTAGATGCCCACGTGTGTCACCTTCTTTCGTGACTTCCCGTTGTGGAAGAATACCAGATCTCCTTCCTTCAATTGTCGGCGTGTCACTTTCCGACAGGACTTCATCTGCTCTGCGGTACTGCGTGGCAGGTGCATGTGATATACTTTTCGATAAATTTCTCTTGCCAGTCCCGAACAGTCCGTTCCTTTCTTTGTATGTCCGCCGGGGCGGTAGGGTGTTCCAATCCATTCTGCAGCGGTGAGGTACAGACGGTGGTTGTCCTTCTGCCCGATGTCCATGCCCAGCCTTACCGAGGCACGAGCCAGTGCGCGATAGTCAAGCCCTGGAGCGGACGTGTGGCAGGAACTCAGACCGAATAGCAGTAAGGTTGGAAACAGCAACCAATATAGGCGGCTCATCATGATTCTGTCTCCTCTTTCTCTTGCTCTGGTTGGGGGGCTTCAGGGGTAGCGCTCTCCGTCTTAGGCAGTTTCTCGGTTTCTTCTTCCAGTTTCTCTTCTTTTACACCTACGTTGAAGTAGTCTTCCAGTTCCTTTTCGGCGGAGCCGTCGGCGTTATTGATGTCACGGATGATGACACCGTGTTCCAGCAGGGCGATGCGGGGACAGATGTCCACCGTGTGGTTCAGATTGTGGCTCGAGATGAGGACGGTGGCACCGTGTTCCTCGTTGTAGCGTTTCAACAGGTGCTTGATGATGGCCTGCGACGAGGGGTCGAGAAAGTTGAACGGTTCGTCTAGGATGAGCAGGCGAGGGTGATGGAGCATGGCCGAGATGATGCCTATCTTCTGTTTGTTGCCCATGGAGTAGTTGCGGATGAATTTCTTCTGCCCCATCACTTCGCCGTTCATGAAGCGCTCGAAGGGGCGGAGGCGTTCGTCCACTTCCTCCTTCTTCAGGCCGTACATGCGGCCGATGAAGTAGAAGTATTCTTCGGGTGTCAGGTAGTCGATGAGGAAGCCGTCGTCAATGAAAGAACCCGTAAAGGTTTTCCAGTCTTCACTCTTGCTGACATCGGTGCCGTCAATGGTGACATTGCCGCGGTCGGCCTGCAGCAGGTCAAGAATGAGACGGAAGAGGGTTGTTTTTCCCGCACCGTTATTACCCACGAGTCCGAGCATTTCGCCTTGGTTGATTGTATAGTTTTCTATATTGACGGCTTTCTTTTCACCGAATAATTTCTGTAATGAGTTAATCTGTATCATAATAAAGAACAATCTAAAGCTCAATATTTAATAGTTGATGTTTTATATTTGAATCTGATATTTGTCTTTTACCGCTGTCGGCTGTCGCGGAATCCTTCCAGATTCTTATATCTTCGTTTCATGAAACGATGATAAACGTTCTTCAACCAGAAACGCGAACTAAGAATGAAGCCTAGGCCCACGACAATCAGGATGATATTGGTGATGGTTTCACCCAGCCATATTTTGAGAACGAAATTCAGTAATAAGGGCAGCCCAAAGGCTGCAAACGAAATGACATTCTGTAATCCCGTACCCATGTTTTGACGATTGGTCAGTTTGGTGTTCAGATCCAGCGTACGGTTGTTGTACACGGCCAGTTGGAACAGGCAGAAATAGATGGCTCCGGCTGTAAAAAGGGCCCAGGCCAGACAACTCAGTATCGTCAGTTTCCCCGTCACCATGGCGGGAGTCATCAGCAGGAAGGGAATGAGTATGGCTACGCTGTAGAGGATGTATTTGGCACGCAGCAACGAGTAGATGGACTCCTTACGGCTCATCAGCCCGTCGATGTAGTTGCCTTCGTAACTCATGATACTCAGCAGGAACATGATGCCGAAGATGACATAGTTGTATATCATGATGAAGTTCTTCATGCCTGTGGAGTCGTAAGCTTCGGTGAAACTGAGTATGAGGCTGAAAGCCACTACGACGATGGTGATGGAACGCAGTGAGGTCTTGCATACCTTGTTGCGCAGCAGCATCTTCAGTTCCAAGCGCATGTATTCTCCTATCTCGCCGTAGCGGTCCAAGAAGCGGTATTCGGACACGCTGCGCACTTTCACCGTCGTGTCCTCCACTTTGTTCAGTTCGCTATATACCAGTTCCTGCATCACTATGCGGTTGACGAACCACAGGACGGCAATGGCTGCCGCTATAATCAGGAAACTAAGCAGATTGCCGATAATGAAACCTTCGCCCAAAGTCACAGCCCAGTCAAACAAGGGGCTGTCGTCTGGAATGAACAGCGCACAGCCTATAACGCCATAGACGGCGAGCGGTAAGAAAGTCCACCAGATACGTTCGTTCATCAGTGTGCGGCACAGCAGGAACCAGTAGTTGTTCATCACCATCATCAACCAGATGCCCAGGCTATAGGTCACAACCCCTGTTACACCATAGAAGCGTGTTACGGTGATGATGGCCAGCGGCACAAAGAAAAATAACCAAAAGAGGTTGAATGTACTCAGCCCCGATCGCAATAATAGGCAATCTATCAGTCGGTTGCGCTTGACAGGAAGTAGCAGATAGGGTTTCATTTCTTGGGTGGGCGTCTTCTGGAAAGGGAAGCGGATGAGGAAGTCAAGAGCCAGAATGATGATGAGTCCTCCGTTGATAATCTGGTAAGGCTCACGCGATTCTTCACTTAGGGCGAAGGCAAACATGGTACCGAAGAAAATCAAGTATCCGGCCCAGAAGGCGGCCATAAGATACATCCAAAAACGGCCGAATTTGTTTTTGTCGTACATGGGATGGCGTTTGTCAGCCAGTTTGCCATGTTGTCGGAGTTCGAGAAACAGGTTCATGTTTTAATTATTAGTGAAGAGCTACAAGCTACGAGCTACGAGTGACGAGCTACGAGTTATGAGTTACGATTTGTTATATTTCACACTGGTCACTTGTAACTCGCAGCTTGTAGCTCGTAGCTCGTCACTCGTAGCTTGTAGCTTTAAAATATTACTTCTTTTCAGGTACGGTCATCACCACTGTAATCTTGTTGCCCTGCTTCAGTAGGTCAGCGGCAAATTTCTGTACATCTGCCTTGCTGATGGTGTTGACTGTTTCCACATAGTTTTGGGTGTTGTCCACGCCATTGCAGAAGTATTCCTTCAGGTTGTTTACCCAGTAGCTGTTTTCTTTCTGATTGTCGTTATATTTCTTCAGCATGTATTCCTTGATTTTCTGCAGATGTTCATCGCTTGGACCTTCTGTAGCCATTTCTTTCATTTCACGATCAATGATGGAATTCAGCTTTTCGAATTTTTCAGGATCTGTTTGATAAACGATTTGCATCATCACGTCTTCTGTAGGATACTTGTTCAGACCTCCGTAGCAGCTTACTCCATACGTACCACCTTCCTTTTCGCGGATTTCCTCGGTGTAAACCATATCAAGGGCCTGGGTCAGGAAGCTCATCAGCAGGTTGTTCTTTTGGTCATACTTGCAGTCGCCGCTGTAGAGCATGAAGACGGTGGCCATCGGGGTTTGCTGTTCCTTGGCGTAGGTCTTGCTCAGGATACCTTTGGCAATGTCCATGTGGTTGTCGCGTACGGTTTCCTTGGCTCCGGTCGAGGGCAGGCTGCCCAGATACTGTTCGATGAGGGGCTTCGTCTGCTCCAGGTCGATGTTACCCACGAGGAAGAAGGTGAAGTCGCCCGCATTGGCAAAGCGTTCCTTATAGATTTGCAGTACGCGGTCGTAGTCAATCTGGTCAATCAGTTCGGGCTTCAGCGAGAGGTAACGCGGGTGGTTGCCGTACATCATTGCGCTGATGGTGTCGTTGATGCTCGACAGCGGGTTGGCAGCTGCGTTCTCCAGCTGTGCCTTCAGGCGCGTCTTGAAGGAGGCGAAGGCTTCCATATCCTTGCGCGGGGCGGTGAAGCTCAGATAGGTGAGCTGCATCATCGTTTCGAAGTCCTTGGGCGAGCAGTTGCCGTGAACGTATTCCTGTGTGCCGCCTACACCTGCATCAACCGATACCTTCTTGCCGGCCAGCATCTTGGTCAGTTCCACGTTGCTGAAGTCGCCCAGTCCGCCTGCCGAGATTACGCCGTTCAAGATACCTTGGTTGAAGTTCAGCTTGTCACTGTCGGGCAGCAGGCTTGTTCCACCCAGACTGAAGGCGCTCATGCGGATTTCGTCGGCCTTGAAGTCGGTCTTCTTCACGTAAACTTTCACACCGTTCGATAAGGTCAGTTCCGTTGTACCGTAGATGGCGTCAGCTTTTTCCGATACAATCTTGCCGCCTTTGGGAGCTTCCTTCATCAGCGGTTCGTTGCTCACCTTGTCTTCGTAGGGTTTCACGTCAAGCTGTTTCATGCCGTTCAGTTGTGCCAGTACTTCTTCCTTAGTGGGGATTACTTCACCTTCTTTGTCGGGGGCGGAGATGATGATTACCTCGTTGTTGTCGGGAATCAGTTCCTGTTGTACAATCTGGTTGACGAGAGCTACGGGGATATTGGGAGCTATCTGGTTGTACACGGTATATTCGTATTCAATGCCTGGCATAGGTTCGGCATCAAGGAAATTTTGGATGCACTGGTTTACGTACGTGTCGTTCTTTGTGTTGGCACGTTCGTTGTAAGCCGATTCAATCTGTTGCAGGATGTTGGCACGTGCGCGGGCATATTCTGATTCTGTGAAGCCATAGCGGCGCATGCGTTCTACCTCTGTGAGCAGGGCGGTCAGAGTTTCCTTCAGACCGTTGTCTTTGGCGGTACCTGAGATGTTGAAGGCTTCCTTTGTCTTGGACAGGAAGAAATTGCCGTAATAGCTGCCTGCGTTGACGTAGGGCGGATTGGCGCTTTGTGCCAGTTCGCTCAGACGTTCGTTCAGCATCATGGTGATGGCGCTCATCAGGTAGTCCTGCACCAGATAGGCCATGGTACCCTTGATGGAGTCGGGCGTAGCATCGTGCTTGAAGTAGATATCAATGCTGGGGCTGTCTATCTCCTTGTCCTTACCTATATATATAAGGGGCTCTGCATTGTCGGGCACGGGGTAATAGATGCGTTCGGCAGCGTTGACGGGCTTCTTCACGTCGGCAAATACCGACTTGATTTTGGCTTCCATCTGGTCCACGTCGATGTCACCCACGATGATGATACCCTGCAGGTCGGGACGATACCATTTGGCATAGTAGTCGCGGATAGCCTGATAGGGGAAGTTGTTGATGACGTCAATACTTCCGATAGGCATACAGTCGCTGTACTTTGAGTCGGGATAGATGACGGGTTGCGCTTCTGTGTAAAGGCGGAGCATGCCGCTGTTGCGGCTGCGCCACTCTTCGCGGATGACACCGCGTTCCTTGTCAATCTCCTTGTCGGCCAGCAGGATGGCGTTGCTCCAGTCGTGCAGGATGAGCAGACAGGAATCCACCACGGCTGCGTCTGTGCTGGGCACGTTACTGATGCGGTAAACAGTCTCGTCCACCGAGGTATAGGCGTTAAGATTTACGCCAAACTTGATGCCTTTCGTCTCACACCACTGCACGATACCCAAACCACGTTCGTCGCCGGGGAAGTTTTTCGTACCGTTGAAAGCCATGTGTTCCAGAAAGTGCGCCAGTCCGCGTTGTTGTGGCTCTTCGAGGATGGAGCCCACTTTCTGCGCGATATGGAATTCGACACGGTTTTCGGGTTTTTCGTTGTGACGGATGTAATAGGTCAGTCCGTTGTCCAGCTTGCCTATACGTACCTGTGCGTCCATGGGGACGGGTGGCATCTGCTGGGCAAAAAGGATGCCCATGTTGCCGCAGACGATTACTGCGGCCAGAAGAGTTTTCTTAAATAAATGTCTCATAACTCAATTTTTAGGTTTTCTGTATGTATCAGTCGAAGGTAATGGCGGAAAGTCACACGTCGGAGAGATTTTTTAGCGGTGGACGGTCGGTATTTCATGCAGACGGTCGCTTACCGTTAACCACTCATTACCCGCGATTATTTCTCATTCTGGTATAATCAGTGTGATGGCCTCGTGCAGGATGCCTATCTCCAGTGGGAAGTGACGCTCCAAAATACGTCCATCCAAATCGACTTCAGCGTTTTGTGCGCGTAACACCTTGACATGTTGCGTTCGGTAGGGACGCACCACCTTATGGTTCAGAATGCGACCTTGTATCAGCATCCATAGTCCACTGAGCAGCTGGCGCAGTTCGGGGCGGTAGATGACGGAAACATCCAGCCAGCCGTTGTAGGGCACGGCACTGGGTACTTGTCCGTAGCCACGCGCGCTGCCGATGCACACCGTCATGATGCGTCCTCGGATGTGTTCGCCGTTTATCTTCAGGTGCATGCGATGAAGCTTGCGCTCAAAGATAAGTGACAACATGGCCATAAAGTAGGACAGAGGTTTCACACCCCAGAAGCGTTTGCACTGGTCGGTCACCTTTACGATACGTGCTCCCAGACCGATGTTGATGGCGTTCAGGAAGTAGCGCGTCAGGTGTTTCTGGCCGTCGTAGTAGTAGCACGTGCCTACGTCGATGCGCCGGCGTCGTCCGTGTGCGATACAGTCCACCGCCTCCTTGTAGTCGTCACTCATTTCCCAGTAGTTGGCAAAATCATTTCCGATACCGTTGGGGATGATACCCAGGGCGATATTCTCCTTGTCGGGCGCGTCGGAGTTCATGATGCCGTTGATGGCATCGTTCAGTGCGCCGTCACCGCCCACGATGACGATGGTACGGTAACCGTTGTTGGCCAGGATGCCAGCCAGACGTTCCACCGATCCGAAACCTTCGGATTGTACGTAGTCGTAGGACACGCCTTTGCTGTCCATGTATTCCTTGATTTCTTTCCATCGTTTCTGCACTTTGCGCGTGCCTGCTTTGGGGTTATATATCACGCCCCACTTTTCGGGTGATTTTGTCATAGTTGTATGTCCTTTCGTTAGGTGGCAGGGAAATGGCACTGAGTCTTTTTCCGCCGTTGTTACCTGCAAATTTACAAATTCTCCGCGAGTTTTCCTTTGACAAATGCAATCTTTTCTTCCATAGGCAGGCGTGCGTCCATCCAGTGGATGGTGAAACCGCGTCGCTCCATGCCCCTGAACCACGTCATCTGCCGCTTGGCAAACTGGTGGATGGCCGTCTCCAGCCCATGAAACATTTCGTCGTAAGTCAGGCGGCCGATGACGTAGAGGGTCAGGTACTTATATTCCAGCCCGTAGTAGATGAGGTCCTCCGCTGCAATGCCCTGCTCCAGCAGGCGGCGCACTTCGTCCACCATTCCTTCGTCCAATCGTTGCTTCAGGCGGCGGGTTATCTTCTCGCGGCGCAGGTCGCGTTCGATGTCCACGCCGATGATGAGGCTCTTCAGCTGGGGAAACGAGCGCTCGTCCACGGGGGTATGCAGGTGGTGCTCTTCTATCTCGATGGCGCGGATGGCGCGTTTGGCCGTATCCACATCTGTGGTGTTGTGCAGGGTCTTGTAGGTCTTCAATATTTCGGTCAGTTCTTCCAGTGACTTGTCCGCGAGTCGGGCGCGCAGTTCGGGGTTCTCAGGCACGGGCAGCAGGCGATAACCCTTGAGCACTGCTTCCAGGTAGAGGCCTGTGCCCCCGCAGACGATGGGCGTCATACCCCGATGACAGATGTCCTCATAGGCTGCCAGAAAGTCGCGTTGATATTCGAAGACGTTGTACTTGTAGCCCGGCTCGGCGATGTCTATCAGGTGGTAGGGCACGGGGCGTCCGTCCACGTGGTAGTCGGCCAGGTCCTTGCCCGTTCCCAGATCCATGCCGCGATACACCTGGCGTGAGTCGGCACTGATGATTTCCGTGCCCAGCGTGGCCGCCAGTGCCGCCGCAAAAGGGGTTTTGCCCGAAGCCGTCGGACCCAGGATGACGATGAGGTCATAGTTTGGCATACGTGTTGCTGTTTTTCGGTCGGTGGCAAACTTACGGATTTTCTTTGGAATATTCAAAAAAAGCCGTTGACAATCCCGTATAGGGCATGGGTGCCTCCGCCTTTTCCCTGGGTGACAATAAACAGTAGAGCGGAGCGAAGCGCCCCCGTGTGTGGGGGATGCTTCGCTCCGCTCAGTATGACAGAACACATTGTCAATTCTCAATTCTCCATTCTCAAAGCGGGTTTCCGCTCTGGTTGTCGTCCTCCTCGCCGCCGGGCGTGGTGGGCTCACCGGAGGCTGCGGACGTGCCCCGGTCGATGCTCAGCTCCACCTGGTTGGCGGCGTCGCGCATCTTCTGCTTGGGCGTGAAGACGATTTTCGGTGCCTTCAGCGCGTCCTTCACGGTGACCTCCGCCGCCGAGTTCATCATCTTGGAGGGAACAACGATGCGGAACGAGCCCAGCTCGGCGAGGTCCGCACCCATGCCCAGCTTCATGGCGTCGCACACCACGTTCGACAGGCTGACGAGGGCGCTTTTCACGTCGCCCTCGGACAGCGACGTCTCGCGCACGATGCGCTCCACCACCATGTCGTAGGTCAGTTTTTGTTGTGACTTGGGATAGGCGTAATAAGCCGTCTGTCCCTTACGGTTGCCAATGGTAAGCACTTTACTTTTCACTTCATGTTCCAGCATAGTTGTTACTGTTTAAAGGTTATACATTATGTTATTTTGTCGGCCCCGACAAGGGTATCTGATACTCTTCGTCAAGGGTATCTGATACTCTTCGTCAAGGGTATCTGATACTGTTGGCAAAGGGTATCTGATACTGTCTGTAAGGGGTATCCGATGCCCTTTGTCAAGGGTCGCGAATGGCAATTCAGCTTGCCTCTTTAGGGGATGGCTTGGATGACATCTGCGTACTCGCTCCATCCCTCTGCAACTTGGTAGGTCACTACGGCATCGGTAGGAACATAAATTTTGAGATTAGAAGGGCAATTCCGGAAAGCACTCTTACCCATCTTGGGCGGATTTAGACCCAGACAAGTGACGGAACTCAAACAAGAGCAATCGTCAAATGCGTAATCCCCAATGTTTTCCAGTCCCTCCGGTAGGGTGACGGATGTCAAGCTATAGTTAGAGTTCTGGTAGAATGCTTTCTCTCCGATGCTTTTCAGTCCGTCTGGCAGGTCGATGGATGACAGATTGCATCTCGAGAATGCAAAATTTCCAATGCTTGTCAGGCTCTCCGGCCAGTGGATGGATACCAGAACCGTGCAGGCACTGAATGCGGAATTACCGATGCTTGCCAAGCTATTCGGCAGGTTGATGGATTTCAACCTATAGCAATTATAGAATGCGTACGCCCCGATGCTTGTCAATCCTTCCGGCAGGGTGACGGATGTCAGATTGGAACAACCGTTGAATGCCCGCTCCCCGATATTTGTTACCCCATCCAGCAGGGTGACAGATGTCAGATTGTCGCAACCATTGAATGCGTATGCCCCGATGCTTGCTACTCCATCCGGCAGATTGACGGATGTTATATCGTCGCAAGCGTGGAACGCATATTCTCCGAGGCCGGTGATACCTTGTGGCAATTTGAACTCTTCAATGGGTACCTTAAAATAATTAAATCCATTGTATACCAATTTGTCTGCATCTGTTCCTGTATAGGTGACTCCCAAGAGGTCAAGGTAGAGCAATGTTTCCTTGTTCCTTACAATAGCTGCCCAGTCGGTCTCATCGAGCGTACCACTTGTCACGGTGATGGAGGTCAGGTCGGTGCGGCTACCTATCATTTTGGCAAGCTCGCCGGGCTGGAGGGCATCCGCTGTCAGTACGGTCCCTTCTGTGGGGGTAGAAGCCGTTAC
This sequence comes from Candidatus Bacteroides merdavium, assembly GCA_019116805.1. Lineage (GTDB taxonomy): Bacteria > Bacteroidota > Bacteroidia > Bacteroidales > Bacteroidaceae > Bacteroides > Bacteroides merdavium. The sequence goes on from DXAV01000060.1 coordinate 40,239, forward strand.
TGTCAAGCGTCCCAGGGTAGTGTCACCCTGCCCGTTGTCCAGAGTCACAAGGATTTCGCCTTCATCGGCGCCGCTTGCTTCATCAGTGGGTGCGGTGACGGTCAGGGTGAAGGCGGTGCTGGCGGCGCGCGTCAGGGCAGCGGAAGCTTTCCAGCCTTCGGGCGTCACGATGGAGAGGTTGTCTGGCGTGAACTCGTTGCTACCCTCGGCGGTGAAGTTGACGGTCATTGTCTCCCCGTAGCTTAAGTGGACTTCCGACGTGTCAAAGTTCAGCTTGAGGTCCGTGTAGCGGAGCACGGAGAAAGTGGTGCCATCGGCCAGTGTGAAGATGACGTGCGTGGGGTCGGTGGTGGTGTCTACTTTGCTGAAAATGCTGTCGCCTATGTCGCCACTAACTCGTGTCCACGTTTGCCCGCCGTCCACACTCAGGTACATGGCGTTGGGTTCGATAGCATCCCCTTGTGTGTCTTGGCTCACGGTCAGGCTGGCGCCTGTCTTGAGCTGGGGCAGAGGGGCGGAGTCGCCCGTGTCGCCTTGGTCACCCTTCTCGCCGTTGGCACGGATGGGATTGCCGGCATCATCGGTCAGGGTGATGCCGTTCAGCGTCCAGTACCAGTTGCCGTCCTCGCCCTGCGTGACGCCTATCTGTGGGATGGAGCCTGTGTCTCCTTTGTCACCCTTCTGCCCGTGGTAGATAGTGATGGCGGGAGAATTGAGGAAGGTGATGGTGTAACCCACTTCTACGCCCTCCTCCGTAATGGGCGTCACGGCGGTGATATAGTCCGCTGTGTTGAGCAGGGTCTGTAGGGATTGGATGTTGGTGTTGGTCTCGGCCTGCCAGGCCTCGAGGGCGGCGATGCGTTCGGTGATTTGGTTGACTTGCTCCCACAGTGCGGAGTCATCATACTTGCAGGCTGTCATCGTCAGTGCGGCCAGCAGCAGGGTCAGGGACTTTCTTGCTTTCATGGTCGTTAGGATTTAATCGTTAATAAAATGAAGAGCTTAGTCGCAAAGATAGATATTTATAGATTAAATCCAAACGAAAAGCTGATTTTTTCTTAAAGATTGTTACTGTCCGTCCGTGAAAGCACCCTGTCGGCGGGATGTGCATGCCCCCTCGGCAGGGTGTGAGCGTTTTCCGTAAGGGTGGTTATTGGTTCTGCAAGTTCAGGATGTGGCAAGCCACGAGAGCTGCCGTTTCTGTGCGCAGGCGCGAACGCCCCAGGCTGATGGGTTGGAAGCCTTGCTCTATGGCCAGCTTCACTTCCTCCTCGCTGAAGTCGCCTTCGGGGCCGATGAGCACCAGTGCGTCCTGGCCTCGCTTCGACACATCTCTCAGCAGCGGTTTTTCGCCTTCGTAGCAGTGGGCAATGAATTTCTGCCCGTTGAAAGGCTGTCGGACAAACTTGTTGAAGTCTGTCATCTCGTTTAGGCGTGGCAGGCGTGCCTTGAGCGACTGCTTGATGGCCGACACCAGTATCTTCTGGATGCGTTCAGTCTTGATGACCTTCCGTTCGGAGAAGCGGCAGTTGAGGAACGTCAGCTCGTCAAATCCTATCTCCGTAGCCTTCTCGGCAAACCATTCCGTGCGGTCCATGTTCTTGGTGGGAGCCATGGCTATGTGCAGATGTCCCTGCCAAAGCGGTTCCTGCGGCTGGGTTTCAAGAATGTTCACGAGGCAGCGCTTGTTGGACGCTACGCTTATTTCGGCCCGATAGAAATTTCCTTTTCCGTCGGTCAGGGTCACTTCATCGCCAGCCTGGAGGCGGAGTACCCGAACTGCATGGGCGGCCTCTTCTGCGGGCAGTTCGGCCCGGTTTTGGATGTCGGGGGTGTAGAATACGTGCATTAGTCCGATGGGTTTGTTTTTTTGTAATTGTTTATCAGGTCGCGCAGCAGGGCCGCTTTTTCGTACTCTTCTGCTTCAACGGCTTCTTCCAGAGCCCTTTTTATACTTTCTATGGGAGGTTGTTCCTTTGCAAGGGTGTCGTCAGATTGCATTTTCTTGTTTTCCAAATTCAGTTTTTCCCTTTCCAGCAGATCTTCATAGATGAAGATGGGGCTTTGCAGGCACATGGCGATGGCGATAGCATCGCTGGTGCGGGCATCGACCCGAATGATAGAGTTTTCCGTCTGCAGAAACAGGTATGAGTAGAACAGTCCCTTTTCCACCTTGTATATCAGGACGCGCAGCAGCCTGACGTTCAGCGCCTCGATGACGGAGGCAAACAGCTGGTGGCTCAGGGGGCGAGGCGACTTGAGCCCTCTCATTTCGAGCAGGATGGCCTGCGCTTCCGACGCTCCGATGATGACGGCCAGCTGACGCTCACCGTCCATCTCACCCAGCAACAGCGCATAGGCCCCTGATTCTTCCTGGCTGAAGGAAAGGCTCAGGACTCTCAGTTCTGTCTTGTTTCTGCTCATATCTCTTGTTGAAGGTTATTATAGCTTCTCCGGCTCGTGTTTGTATTTGAAGACAAAGGCAAACACAACGGCCACTACCAACGCATAGGCTGCAAACGTGAACCATGCGGACTGCCATTGGGTCGTCTGCGGCACAGTGCTGTTGAAGTCCACAAAGTGGTTCACCACAGCCTGTGCACCCAGCGTTCCGATGGTGGCACCCAGTCCGTTGGTCATGATGATGAACAGGCCTTGGGCGCTCGAGCGGATTCCCTTGTCCGTCTCACGGTCAACGAACAGCGAGCCCGATATGTTGAAGAAGTCGAAAGCCACTCCATAGACAATCATCGAGAGCAGGAACATCCAGACGCCGCTGCCTGGGTTGCCCGCGCCGAACAGGCCGAAGCGCAACACCCATGCGAACATGGCGATGAGCATCACCCGTTTGATGCCGAAGCGCTTCAGGCAGAACGGTATCAGCAGGATGCAGAGCGTCTCAGATACCTGCGACAGCGAGATCAGGATATTGGCATGCTGCACGCCGAAGGTGTCGGCATATTCAGGTATGCTGCCGAAGCTGCTGATGTAAGGGTTGGCAAATCCGTTGGTGATTTGCAGCGACACGCCCAGCAGCATGGAGAAGATGAAGAAGATGGCCATTTTCTTTTGCTTGAACAGGGTGAAGGCGCGCAGGCCCAGCGCTTCGACCAGCGATTTGCTCTGTCCTCCCTTGCTTGTGGGGCAGGCGGGCAGAGTCAGGGCATAGCATCCGTACACCAGACCGATGATGGCACAGGTGAAGAACTGTCCGTAGTTGTTCTGCAGGCCCAGGATGTCCACCAGCCACATGGCGCAGATGAATCCGATGGTCCCAAAGATACGGATAGGGGGGAAATGCTTGATGGTGTCCAGCCCCGCTTTGTCCAGCGCCGTATAGGCCACGGAGTTCGAAAGGGCCAGGGTCGGCATATAGAAGGCTACGCTCAGGGCATAGAGGCCGAAGAGCGGTCCGAATTCCACGTCTTGTCCGCTTGTCATACCATAGTAGCCAGCGAGTCCCATGAAGATGGCTGCCATGAAGTGGCTGAAGCTCAAAAGCTTTTGGGCCGGTATCCAGCGGTCGGCTATGATACCCATAATGGCTGGCATGAAGAGTGACACGATGCCTTGCATGGCATAGAAGATGCCGATGTGCTCGGCAAGGTTGACATTGACCAGATAACTTCCCATAGAAGTCAGGTAAGAACCCCACACGGCAAACTGCAGGAAGTTCATGATGATCAAGCGAAGTTTGATGTTCATAGTTTTTTTGTTTGGCTTTTTAAAATTAACAAGTCGAACAATCGACATAACCATGCAAAAATACAATGATGGTGTTAGAAAAACAAGTGGGTGGAAGATTTTTTTGTGGATAAAGATGCGGAAAATACACCATAAAAGAGGAAGAAAAGGTATATAAAAAAAGAAGGGTATCTATCCCAGACACCCAATCTTTATTAACCTTAAATCTAATACCATGAAAAACACAGTGCAAATGTATGTGTTTTATGTTATATAACATAGCAATAGAACATTAATCTGCGTTTTGTTAGCATTGTTTAACTATTTAAGCCCTATTTCCCCCGTTTTTTGGGGGAAAATAGGTCATTCTACGTACAACACCAGCCCTTTCAGGTACTCTCCTTCAGGGTGGTAGATGTTCACAGGATGGTCGGCCGGTTGCGTCAGCTGGTGCAGGATGCGCACGTTGCGTCCCGACATGGCCGCTGCCGTAAACACCGCCGTGCGGAAGTTCTCCTTGCTGACGGCCTGCGAGCACGAGAAGGTGAACAGAATGCCGCCCGGCTTGATTTTCTCGAACGCCTTGACGTTCAGCTTGCGGTAGCCCTGAAGGGCGTTGCGCAGGGCGTCGCGGTGCTTGGCAAAGGCAGGCGGGTCCAGGATGATGAGGTCATACTGGTCGCCCATGCGGTCCAGGAACTTGAAGGCATCCTCGGCATAGGCCGCGTGGCGCGTGTCGTCGGGGAAGTTCAGCGCGATGTTCTTGTTCGTCAGGTCGATGGCCTTGGCCGAGCTGTCCACCGAGTGCACCAGCTTGGCCCCTCCGCGCATGGCATAGACCGAGAAGCCCCCTGTGTAGCAGAACATGTTCAGCACGCTGCGTCCGCGGGCATAGCGCTCCAGCAGGGCGCGGTTCTCGCGCTGGTCCACGAAGAAGCCCGTCTTCTGTCCCTTCAGCCAGTCGATGTGGAAGTTCAGCCCATACTCCGTGGCCACGTTGTCGGCGCTGCCTCCCTTCAGGAAGCCGTTTTCGGGGTAGAGGTCGGCCTTGAAGGGCAGGGTCGTTTCCGATTTATAATAGATGTTGTCCACTTCGCCTTCCATCACCTCGGCCAGCGCTTCGGCTATCGTCATGCGGTCCAGGTGCATGCCGGCCGAGTGGGCCTGCATCACGGCCGTGCGTCCATACACGTCGATGACCAGTCCCGGCAGGTTGTCGCCCTCGCCGTGCACCAGGCGGTAGGTGTTGTTGTCTTCGCGGCCGGCTATGCCGATGCTGCGTCGCATGTCGCGCGCCACGGTCAGGCGCCGTTTCCAGAAGTCCTTGTCGATGGCCTCGTCCTGTCGGAAGGAGAGCACGCGCACGGCAATGCTTCCTATCTGGAAGTGCCCCTTGGCGATGAATTCCTTCTTCGACGTATAGATTTCCACGACTTCGCCTTCCTCGGGCTCTCCGTCCAGGCGGGCGATGGCGCCCGAAAATACCCACGGGTGGAAACGCTTGAGCGACTCTTCCTTGCCCGGTTTCAGATATACTTTATACATGGTGTCAAATGTCAAATATTAAATATCAAATATCAAATATGAAATATGAAATATCAGATATGGATTTTCAACTCTCCACTCTCAACTCTCAACCCTCAACTCTCCACTCTCAATCACAAAGTCCCCCGTCTCCTTCAGCTCCTCCAGTTTGTGGTAGATGTTGAGGCAGGCCCAGGCGTCGGTGGCGGCGTAGAGCTGTTGCGGCTGCGTCAGCGTCTCAGCCTCCCAGTTGCTCAGGCGTTGCGACTTCGATATCTTTTCGTTGAACAGGATGCCGTAGATCTTCTGCAGACTCTTGTCCTCGATGCCGAAGGGGCGCACATACTCCTGCAGCTCCACGTAGGCCCGTGGTTCGAAGGGCGCGCGCTTGTGCAGCATCATGAAGTCATCGTGCAGCGAGAGGCCCACTTTCGTGATATTCGGGCTTTCCAGCAAGCTGATAATCGGCAGTGTCAGTCCTGTCTGGTTCAGGCGGAACAGGAAGCAGTGTTCGTCGGACGACACTTGCAGCAATGCCACCTTGTAAGTCCGTCCCTTGCTGAACGAGGGCCTCGTTTCAGTGTCGATGCCCACGATGGGGCACGTCTTCAGGTAGGTGGCCGCCCTTTCGGCTTCCTGCGGCGTCTGCACCACGTGTATCTGCCCTGGAAAGGCAGCTTTGGGCAGCTCGTTCAAGGCCTCTTTATCAATGGTTCTTTTTATTTTAATCATAATTCTTTTTTCCTGTAGTCGCTTTTTCGGCATGCAGAGCATCAGTTCTCCACATCCTGTTCTTCCTCTTCCTCCCCGTCGTTGGCCTGTTCGCTGTACTTCACCTCGTGCAGGGCTCGGAGCGTGTTCACCAGCTTCTGTCCCCAATACAGGCGGAAGTTCTCCTGGCAGATGGCCAGCGAGTCGTTCATCGTCTCGTTCAGTCCCAGCTGGAAGACGAAGATAAAGTCGCGTATGTCCTGGTAGATGTCCGCCAGGTCTTCGGAGATGTATCGGGTGATGGGCTGGTCGCTGTACTTCATGTCGCTCACGAAGACGTCCAGATAGTCGTCGCGGTCGGCCAGTATGTCGGCCAGGTTCATGCGCACTATCTCGTAGGTCTCTTCGGTGACGAACGTTTCGGGTGCCTCGTCGCCGATGGTTTCGCAAGGCGGCAGCATGGACGCCTTGAGGTAGAGCAGGGGCAGCAGCTTCAGGGTGGTGTCCACAAAGGCCGTCCGCTTGCTTCCCTCGGCCTGTTCGACGAACTTGCAGAACTCGGCCGCCACGGTGACAAATTCTATCACGTTGCGGTCGAATATCACTTGGCTATCTTTCTTCATACCTGTATTTTTATTGTAACGTTTTGCAAAGATAGTGCAAACCGAGCGTAATGCAAAAAATAAGCTCGCTTATTGTTTTGCATGGCTGAGGTGCCGCCTGTCTTATTCTTCTATCCCCACCTGTCATTCTGAGCCGGGGGCGAAGAATCTCAAATTCATTTCAGCTAACTGTCAACTGTCAACTGTCATTTGGCGTTCGTCGAAGCAAGCAAGGCCATCCCTTTGACGGTCAACACATATTTTTGACGCGGATGGCGGGGTTTGTCAGGATAGAGCAACGTCACAAATCCATTGGCTTGTGCCGGCACGACGTAATATTCAAGCAGGTTTTTCCGATCTTTAAGATTCAGCAATTCCAAAATCTCTTTTATGCTCCGTTTGTTTGCTCCTATCGCCGATACCAGTTTCTGAACATTGACATTGTCTGTATATAGTTGGTTTGTCTGACTTGTGGGGGTACTTGTGGGGGTACTTGTGGGGGTACTTGTGGGGGTAACCCTTAATGGTGAATTGCTCTAAATCAGTATGGAAAATATAGTGAAAAGCGAGTGCTGAGGCGAATGAAAACGCAGTTTTTTTATTTGGCTATGCCAAGGCACCTCCTATATTATTCTATCCTTACCTGTCATTCTGAGCGCAGCGAAGAATCTCAAATTCATTTTGGCTAACTGTAATTGTCATTTGTCATTGAGCAGTATATTGGAATACGTTTTTCAATAAAATGAGAACGATGTTGCAGGGCTTTTGAAAAAGTTTTCTAATTTTGCATTTAACAATTATCTTATCGTAAAGCGGAATTTAAGATAGAATATGATAGAGCAGGTTTCGATTAGGAATTACAAGTCCATAAAAGACTTGTCGCTGCCTTTGAACCGATTGAATGTGTTGATTGGTTCAAACGGTGCAGGTAAAAGCAACTTGATTTCATTCTTTGAGTTGACCAAGGCAATATACGAACAGCGCCTGGGAAGCTATACCTTATCCAAAGGAAGCATCGACAACTTGTTGCGTCAAGGCAGAAAAATATCGCCATCCATTCAAGGTCTGATTGACTTCGATAACACTAATGCCTTTTTCTTTGAAATCAGACCGCTTCAATCCAACAAAGGATATATCGAGCAAACAGGCGACTATTTCAATAACCTCCATAAAGAAGATAAAGACTATTCCAAATGGAACAAAACCATCTGGGACTCTGCTGTAGAAGAATCTTCCCTGAAGGACAATAAAAAATGGCGGGCCGCCTATTTGAAGAAATATCTGAGCAGCTTTACCGTCTATCATTTCCATGACACCAGTTCCAACTCTCCCATGCGTGGCGATTGTTCGATTAACGACAACGAATATTTGCGCGATAATGGCTCCAATCTGGCCGCTTACTTGTATTCGCTGATGCTGAACGACGAAAAGACTTTCCGCCTGATAGAAGGCGTAATACGTTCCGTCGCTCCCTATTTCAAGGGCTTCAAGCTCCGTCCGGACGCCAACAACAAGGAACGGATCCGTCTGGAATGGGAGGAGCATGATACCGACATGTATCTTGACGGTTATAGCTTTTCGGACGGTACTCTGCGTTTCATAGCCCTTACAACTCTGTTGCTGCAATCCCAGATGCCCGAAGTGATAATTATCGACGAACCCGAACTGGGCTTGCATCCCGCCGCCATTAACAAGTTGGCCGAACTGGTCAGACAGGCTTCCCACAGGAGCCAGATTATCCTGTCCACGCAATCCACCAATCTGGTCAATTGTTTTGAAGTGGACGACATTATTGTAGTGGACCGTGCAGACCATCAATCCATTTTTCGCCATCTGGAGCGGGAAGAACTGGAAAAATGGATGGACAACTACGAATTGTCTCTCAGCGACTTGTGGGAGAAAAACATGATAGGAGGACAGTTATGAAACGTGTATATATCGTTGTCGAAGGGCAGACGGAGCAGGAATTTGTCAACTCAGTCATTTCTCCCTATCTGCAAAGTTTCGGGATATTGAGTGTTACGCCTGTCCTGATTCGGACAAGTCGGACGGGGCGGGGAGGAATGGTGAACTATTCACATCTGGCCAACACAATCAAGCTTCTTTTGATGTCAGAGAAGAGCGATTATGTCGTGACTACCTTTATCGATTTTTTCAGGCTTCCCCACGACATGCCGCAATATGAAGACTGCATGAAACAACCGAATAAAGCAGCGCAAATCAAGTCCTTGGAAGAAGCGATCAATGGGGCTATAAACGACCGTCGGTTCTTCTCCTACATACAGCTTCACGAGTTTGAGGCTTTGCTGTTTTCGAGCAACAAAGGCTTTGAATACTATTTTTCAGACGAACTTGCAAAGGTAACGGCTGCCGTCATTTCATCCTACAACAACCCCGAAGACATCAATAGCTCTCCAGAAGGAGCTCCCTCCAAAAGGCTGTTGGCTATAAAGTCCGACTATAACAAGGTGCTGGAAGGCAATCTGATAGCATTGGAAATAGGAATACAATCCATTTTGGAGAAATGTCCGCGGTTTGCGGGATGGATAAATGATATTATTGAGAAATGTGAGGAATAATTTCCTGTCTAAGTATATTCAATACAATCATGGGCAAAACAGTAACCACCTACCTCATTGACGGCGACCCCAAGGGCACGCAATACTCGTTCATCAGCAACAAGATTTGCCAGATGTTTGTAGTGCCGCGCTCCAACCTGTCTTACCTGAACGAACAGGAGAAGCTACAGAAACCGGCTTTCTACATCTTGATAGGGGAGGATGAAGCGACCAAGCCGCAGGCTTATATTGGCGAGACGGAGAACTTCAAGGAGCGCGTGAAAGACCACGACAGCAAGAAGGCGTTTTGGCAAAAAGCCCTTATCTTCGTTTCGAAGGACGAGGACATGACGAAGGCGGACGTGCAATATCTGGAGCACAAAGCCATTGCCGAGGCGAAAAAAGCGAATACGTTTGTCCTTGGCGAGAACAAGCAGATTCCCAAGGCACCCAACCTGCCCGAGCATCAGCGGGACGCTATGGACGAATTTTTCGAGGATATCAAGTTTTTGGCTTCCTTTATGGGGTGCAACATCTTCGATATAGCCCAACCCAAGGAAGAACATTTATTCTACACGAAAGGGCGCGGATGCAACGCAAGGGGCTATTACCATTCGTCGGGCTTTACCGTCTTGAAGGGCAGTCTTGTAGCAAGCGACAGCGTTCCGTCTTTCCATTGGACGGAAAAAAGGGAGAAGATGATGAAAGAATATGGGGCACTGGACAACAAACATTATGTCCTGACCTCCGACATCACTTTCTCCAGCCCCAGTACGGCAGCTATGTTTTGCTTGGGCAGACCCTCCAATGGCTGGAGCGAATGGAAGGATAAAGACGGAAATACGCTGGATTCGGTTTATCGGAAACAACTGGAATAAAGCGAATTCCTCAGATGAATACAAAAACAAATCACCCGCCCCTCATTCTTCTCTGAGGCAGCGGGTGTTTTTACTTCGTGCTTGTGTTGTCGCGGGCTGCGTGCTTCGTTTACAGCCCCATGCAGCTGGTGATGCCCAGCGTAGTTCCGATAGCGGTCAGGATGGTGACCAGCGTCTGGATAATGGTTTTCCAAATAGTTTTCTTGTCCATCTTCGTTAATTGAAAATTGAAAGTTGAAAATGAGATACTTCGTGAGTTGAAAGTTGAAAAATGAGAATTGAGAATTAATTCCGGCCGCATTCTTAATTTTCAATTAGCTTCGCTCAAAACCTCCTTTAATTTTACACTAAGGAATAATCTCCATTTTCCGTTTTTACAGCGGGGTTCCTGTCTGACCGCCACCGTCGTCGCTGCCGCCGTCGTCGTCCGTGCCGTCGTCCGTCAGGGTGCCGCCGCCGGTATAGACGGTCAGCTCGGTGACGCGGGCACTCTTGCGAAGCTCGGTGTTGCTCCAGGTCTTGGTGTTGCGCACGTTCAGGTGAACGCCCGTGATGAGACTCGTGTCCCAGGCGTCGGCCGTCTCGGCGCCCTTCGAGGAGATGCCCACGGAGAACAGGCCCAGGTCGCCCAGGCGGACGGACTTGCCGTCGAGCACCAGCTCCTTGAGGCAGGCGAGCATGTCGATGAGCACGCCGTGGATGACGCCGCGCGAGTAGGGCGAGTTGTGTTCCGAGATGTGGGTGACGAAGTCTTCGAATTCCACCGTGCGGTCCTGCACGGCGCGGGCGTACCACTTGGCGGGTGCGTCGGGGTCCTGAGGCGACTTGGCCTGATAACGTCTGTACTTTAATGTTCCGATTGTTGACATGGCTTTGTTGTTTTAAATTTGTGTTTGGTTAATTGAGAATGGAGAATGGATAATTGAAGATTGATCGTGCCCCGGCCGCTGGCAAATTCTTCATTCTTCGTTCTTCATTCCTCATTCACGAAGGCAAAGATAGGAGCTTTCACCCGTTCGGCCAAAAACGAGGTATCGGTTTCTTGTGAAAATCTGTTAACAAAACCAACGTTTTGTGTTAATAAAAATAATGCACTGATTTACAGAATGAAAGACGGTGTTTTCGCGCGGGCGAAGCGATGTTTTCTGTTTTGAGGTGCATCGGCATGTGTTTTTCGAGGGTGTTTGCCTTTCGGGAGTGAATGAGCTGAAAACAAACTGTCAACTGTCAACTGTCAGGAGTGTCACGCGACCGATTTCCCTTACAGTTGACAGTTGACAGTTAGTAATTTTCAGTTTGAAAAAAAGTGCTGACAAATTTTATATTATATATATAAATATATATATATAATATAAACTATAATTACTAGTTCTCCCGCTGGAATTTCATTAACTGTCAACTGTCAACTGTCAGGAATGGCGGCTCCAATATTTCTTTCCAGATTTGTGGGGAAATTCAAAACTTGTATTATCTTTGCGAATGCAGAACGCTAAACAAAGGAGGACCTTAATCTACTACAAAACTACGCATTATGAAATTTGCCATCTACAAATACGAGCTGGTGAAAACGAACCAGCAAGAGCTGTTCAAGGACGGGGAGCGCGTGGGGGAGAACCCGCAGGGGCATCTGGACAAGCTGCTGGAAGCCGCGCGGCTCAACCTGTTTCGGACGAAGAAGAACGGCGAGACGGCCGTCTATCCCAACGACATTCTGAAGGTGAGGCAGGGCGTGGCCTTGCTGCACGTGTGCAACCTGACGCAGGTCAGCATCTGGGACAAGTACAAAGAGCGCAGGGAGGTGTCGAAGCCTTTCTGCCGCGTCATCATAGACAACCGGCCGGGCGTGGCGCA
>DXAV01000061.1 GCA_019116805.1 Candidatus Bacteroides merdavium
CAGCCTTCATCAGTTCGCAAGCCTTGTTGATGCCTTCGATGGAGCCGGAGATAACGATCTGTCCCGGGCAGTTGAAGTTGGCAGCTACGCAAACTTCGCCTTCCTTGCTTACCTGTTCGCAGATTTCCTCAACCTTCTCGTCCGGCAGGGCGATGATGGCAGCCATGGTAGAGGGCTGAGCCTCGCAGGCTTTCTGCATGGCCATGGCACGTGCATACACCAGCTTCAGGCCGTCTTCAAAGCTCAGGGCACCGGCAGCAACCAGGGCCGAGAATTCGCCGAGCGAGTGACCGGCAGTCATTTCGGGCTTGAAGTCATCGCCCATGCAGAGGGCGGAAATAACGGAGTGGAGGAATACGGCAGGCTGTGTCACCTTGGTCTGACGGAGGTCTTCGTCCGTGCCGTTGAACATGATATCAGTAATGCGATATCCGAGGATATCATTGGCTTTTTCAAACAATTCTTTGGCCAGAGCCGAGTTCTCGTACAGGTCTTTGCCCATTCCTACGAATTGGGCGCCTTGGCCCGGAAATACAAATGCTTTCATCTTTCTAATTATTTGGTTTGTAAAAAATAAGCTTTTGTTTCTGAAAAGCGCTGCAAAGGTAGGTCTTTTTCTGTGAATCACCACACAAAATCAGTCTTTTTGTGCAATCGGAAGTGTTTCTCTCGTATAAAATACAATAAGATAGATTTGTCCATCCTTTCCCTTTAGACTGGAAATGCTTGATAATGGATACGTTATGGCTTATTGTAGATATTACCGTAAGTCGTGTTTCTGTTCTGTCTTCATACATATTGTATTCTGTATGATAAGACGCGTTCTGTATATTGTATAATGTATGATATGTATCCTGTTGGTAAATAGGTTGTTATGTGATGCTTAAAAACATGTTTCGTACTTTTTGTTTTTTAATAAACATGTCTATCTTTGCGTCGTTAAACAAAAAAAGAGATAAATATTATGGAACATACAATGCTCCTTGCCAACAATCACATCTCAGTGGATTGCGTAGTATTCGGCTTCGACGGAGAGCAACTGAAGGTGTTGCTTGTAAAGCGGATGGGGGAGGAGAGCGGTGAAATCTTTCACGATATGAAATTGCCTGGCAGCTTGATTTACCAGGATGAAGACCTGGACGGAGCTGCCAAGCGCGTACTGAACGAGCTGACGGGACTGAAATCGGTGAACCTGACACAGTTCAAGGCTTTCGGCTCCAAGGACCGTACGAAAAATCCCAAAGACGTGCATTGGCTGGAACGGGCTATTCAGTCGAAGGTGGACCGCATCGTGACCATCGCCTATCTGTCGTTGGTAAAGATAGACCGCGCCCTCAACAAAGGGCTGGACGACTACCAGGCCTGCTGGGTGGCTCTGCCGGAGGTGAAGGATCTGGCTTTCGACCACAACCTGATTATCCGTGAGGCACTGACTTTCATCCGCCAGTACATCGAGTTCAATCCCTCTATGCTGTTCGACCTGTTGCCCCGTAAATTCACTGCTCTGCAACTGCGCCGTCTCTATGAACTGATATATAACAAGACCATTGATGTGCGTAACTTCCACAAGAAGATAGCGATGATGGACTACGTGGTACCGCTGGAAGAGAAGCAACAGGGCGTGGCACACCGTGCGGCACGCTATTACCGATTCGACAAGAAAATCTATAATAAAAGACGATAGAGGGCAATGAACAATGTATAATGTACAATGAATAATGAATAATGGGGGATGAAAACTGATAATGTAGTAAAAGATAAGTCGATGGCTTTTTCGCTTCGGGTGATAAAGGCATCTCGTTTCCTGACAGAAGAAAGGAATGAACATATCCTTTCCAAACAGTTGTTGCGGAGTGGGACAGCTATCGGAGCATTGATCCGTGAGGCTGAATTTGCCGAAAGCAAGAAGGATTTTGTACATAAGTTGACTATTGCCCTAAAGGAAACGAATGAAACGGAATATTGGCTGATATTATTAAAGGAATCCGATTATATTTCTTCTGAGTCTTTTGATTCGATTATTATGGATTGTCGTGAACTCATGAAGTTGTTGATAAGCATCATCAAGTCTTCCAAACAACGTGACTGACAACAATCGCCCCGAACTCTCATTGTTAATTGTAAATTGTTAATTATTAATTGACTAAATATGTATTTATTAGGTTATGACATAGGAAGCTCGTCCGTCAAGGCGAGCTTGGTAGATGCCGCGAGCGGCAAGTGTATGGCTTCGGCCTTCTATCCGAAGACAGAGGCGCCCATTCTGGCTGTAAAGCAGGGATGGGCCGAACAAGACCCCGAAAGCTGGTGGGCGAACCTGAAGCTGGCCACGCAGGCCGTGCTGCATGAGTCCGGTGCCGACGGCAGGGATATCAAGGCCATCGGTATCTCCTATCAGATGCACGGGCTGGTGTGTGTGGACCGTGAACAACGGGTACTGAGGCCGGCCATCATCTGGTGTGATTCGCGCGCCGTGCCCTACGGACAGCGGGCTTTTGAAACTTTGGGGCAGGAACGATGCCTGACGCATCTGCTTAACTCGCCGGGTAACTTCACCGCCGCCAAGCTGGCATGGGTCAAGGAGAACGAGCCGCGGGTGTATGAACAGATAGATAAGGTGATGCTCCCCGGCGACTATATAGCCATGCGCCTGACGGGCGAGGTGTGTACCACCGTCTCCGGCCTGTCCGAAGGCATGTTCTGGGATTTCCGTCGCGGTTGCGTGGCCGATTTCCTGATGGACTACTACGGCTTCGACCACTCGCTGATAGCTGATATCCGGCCCACCTTTGCCGAGCAGGGACGGATGAAGGCCGACATGGCCCGTGAACTGGGCCTGGCCGAGGGTACACCTGTCACCTACCGTGCGGGCGACCAGCCTAACAATGCCCTTTCGCTCAATGTATTCAACCCCGGTGAGATAGCCTCGACGGCAGGTACGAGCGGCGTGGTCTATGGTGTGAACGGCGAAGTGAATTACGATCCGCGCAGCCGTGTCAACACCTTTGCGCACGTCAACCACACGGCCGACCAGACCCGTCTGGGCGTGCTCCTCTGCATCAACGGTACGGGCATCCTCAACTCGTGGGTGAAGCGCAACATGGCTCCCGAAGGTATCTCCTATGCCGAACTGAACGATTTGGCCGCCCAAGTACCCGTGGGCAGCGGCGGTGTCAGCATCCTGCCATTCGGCAACGGTGCCGAGCGTATGCTGGAGAACCGTGAGACGGGCTGTTCTGTCTGTGGGCTGAATTTTAATTTGCATGACCGTCGTCACGTAGCCCGCGCCGCGCAGGAAGGTATCGTTTTCGCCTTCAAGTATGGCATTGACATCATGGAGCAGATGGGTATCCCCGTGCAGAAGATACACGCCGGACGTGCCAACATGTTCCTCAGCCCCGTCTTTCGCGACACGCTGGCCGGCGTGACGGGCGCCACCATCGAGCTTTACGACACAGACGGTTCCGTTGGCGCCGCCAAGGGAGCGGGTATCGGTGCAGGCGTTTATCGCGACAATGTCGAGGCCTTCGCCACGCTGGAGCGCCTGGCTGTCATCGAGCCGGACGACACGCGGCGTGAAGAATACCTCGAGGCATATGCCCGCTGGAAGTGTCTGTTGGAAAAGCTGGTTTAACTCGGAAATAAAGAAATAAATAACAATCATAGAAACCGAGGCCTTGGCCTCATAAAACATCAGAAAGATTATGGCAACAAAAGAGTATTTTCCTGGCATAGGAAAGATTAAGTTTGAAGGTAAAGAGAGTAAGAATCCCATGGCGTTCCGCTATTACGACGCCGACAAGGTTATCATGGGCAAGAAAATGAGCGAATGGCTGAAGTTCGCCATGGCCTGGTGGCACACGCTGTGTGCCGAAGGCAGTGACCAGTTCGGCGGCGGCACGAAGACCTTCCCGTGGAACGACTCGGCCAATCCCGTGGAGGCTGCCAAGCATAAGGTGGACGCCGGTTTTGAATTCATGCAGAAGATCGGTATCGAGTACTATTGCTTCCACGATGTTGATCTCTGTGCCGAGGCCGACACCATCGAGGAATACGAAGCCAATCTGAAGGAAATTGTAGCCTACCTGAAGCAGAAACAGCAGGAGACAGGCATCAAACTGTTGTGGGGCACGGCCAATGTCTTCGGCCACAAGCGCTACATGAACGGTGCCGCCACGAACCCCGACTTCGACGTCGTAGCCCGTGCCGCCGTGCAGATCAAGAATGCTATCGACGCCACCATCGAGCTGGGCGGATCGAACTACGTCTTCTGGGGCGGCCGCGAGGGCTACATGAGCCTGCTCAACACCGATCAGAAACGTGAGAAGGAGCATCTGGCCACGATGCTGCGCATGGCCCGTGACTATGCCCGCGCCCACGGTTTCAAGGGCACCTTCCTTGTGGAACCGAAGCCTATGGAGCCTACCAAGCATCAGTATGACGTGGATACGGAGACCGTCATCGGCTTCCTGAAGGCACACGGGCTGGACAAGGATTTCAAAGTGAACATCGAGGTGAACCACGCGACCCTGGCCGGGCATACCTTCGAACACGAACTGGCCGTGGCTGTGGACAACGGTATGCTGGGCTCCATCGACGCCAACCGTGGCGACTATCAGAACGGATGGGACACCGACCAGTTCCCCATCGACAACTTTGAGCTCATCCAAGCCATGATGCAGATTATCCGTGGTGGCGGCTTCAAGGATGGCGGTACGAACTTCGATGCCAAAACGCGCCGCAACTCCACCGACCTGGAGGATATCTTCATCGCCCACATCGCCGGCATGGATGCCATGGCCCGTGCGTTGGAGAGCGCTGCCCGTCTCCTCGAGGAGTCGCCTTACAAGCAGATGCTGGCCCAGCGCTATGCCTCCTTCGACAACGGTCTTGGCAAGGACTTCGAAGACGGCAAACTGACAATGGAAGATATCGTGGCCTACGCCAAGCAGAATGGTGAACCGAAACAGACCAGCGGCAAGCAGGAACTGTATGAAGCCATTGTGAATATGTACGCTTAATGATTGCATGCTTATGAAAAAAATACTGATCCCTGTTCTGCTGGCCGGTGCCTTGATGTCGGCCTGTCAGCAGAAACTTCCCTATCAGGATGCCTCCCTGTCGCCCGAGGAACGTGCGGCCGACCTGGTGCAGCGTCTGACGTTGGAAGAGAAAGTATCGTTGATGCAGAATAATTCGTCTGCTGTGCCGCGTTTGGGCATCAAGCCCTACGAATGGTGGAACGAGGCCCTGCATGGTGTGGCCCGCAACGGACTGGCCACCGTTTTCCCGCAGGCCATCGGTATGGGTGCTGCCTTCAATGATTCGCTGCTTCACGTAGTGTTTACCGCCGTGAGCGATGAAGCGCGTGCCAAGAATCACATGGCCCGCAGGGACAGCAGTTATAAACGCTATGAAGGACTGACTTTCTGGACACCCAATATCAATATCTTCCGCGATCCGCGATGGGGACGCGGGCAGGAGACCTACGGTGAAGATCCATATCTGACGGGCCGGTTGGGTATGGCCGTCGTCAGAGGTCTGCAAGGCCCTGAAGACAGTCAATACGACAAGGCGCATGCCTGCGCCAAGCATTATGCCGTCCACTCCGGTCCCGAATGGAACCGTCATAGCTTCAACGCCGAGAACATTGATCCGCGCGACCTGTGGGAAACCTATCTGCCCGCTTTCAAGGACTTGGTGCAGAAGGCCGGCGTGAAGGAAGTGATGTGTGCCTACAACCGGTTTGAAGGATCACCCTGTTGCAACAGCGATCGCCTGCTGATGCAAATCCTGCGTGATGAATGGGGATACGAAGGACTGGTGGTAAGTGATTGCGGTGCTATTTACGACTTCTTCGAGGAAGGCCGTCACGGGACGCACAAGGATAAAGCGGATGCTTCGTCGGCTGCTGTTTTGTCAGGGACGGACCTGGAATGCGGCGATGCCTACAAGTCGCTGGCCGATGCCGTGCGTCAGGGCAAGATTAAAGAAGAAGATCTGGACCGTTCGGTATCGCGTCTGCTGAAGGCCCGCTTCGAACTGGGCGAGATGGACGAGACTACCCCCTGGGATGCTATTCCCGACTCGGTTGTCAACTGTCATGCACACCAGGCACTGGCTCTACGCATGGCGCGTGAGAGCATGACCCTGCTCCAAAACAAGAACAATCTGTTGCCGTTGAAGGCTGGTATGACGGTTGCCCTCGTCGGCCCCAATGCCAATGACTCGGTAATGCAGTGGGGTAATTATAATGGTTTCCCCGGCCATACCGTGACGCTGCTTGAGGCTCTGCGTAAACGTCTGTCCGAAGAACAGCTGATTTATGTGCCCGGTGCCCTTTATGCAGAAGGTTTTGTGCCGAAACACAAGAAAGAAGAAATGAAACAGATGAAACCGTTGGACGCAGCCTCTCTGTTGAAACAGGTGGGTCGTGCGGATGTCGTGGTCTTTGCCGGAGGTATCTCTCCGCTGTTGGAAGGCGAGGAAATGAAAGTCAATGTACAGGGCTTTAAGGGTGGCGACCGTACGGACATCGAGCTACCTGCCATCCAGCGTCAGTTGCTCAGGGCGTTGAAGGCTGCCGGAAAGAAAGTGGTCTTCGTCAACTTCTCGGGTAGTGCCGTGGGGCTGGAGCCTGAAACGCAGACGTGCGATGCCATCCTGCAGGCATGGTATCCCGGCGAGGCAGGTGGTACAGCCGTTGCCGATGTGCTCTATGGCGACTACAATCCGGCCGGACGCCTGCCCGTTACCTTCTACAAGAATGTGGGTCAGCTGCCCGACTTCCAGGATTACAGCATGAAGGGACGCACGTACCGTTATTTCGAAGGCACGCCGCTCTTCCCCTTCGGCCACGGACTGAGCTACACGACCTTCGCCTACGGCAAGGCCGAGGTGAAGGATGGCTGTCTGCTGGTGCCCGTCACCAATACAGGCAGTATGGACGGCGATGAAGTGGTTCAGCTTTACCTGAACCGTCCCGACGATGCCAACGGGCCGCGCAAGACGCTGCGTGCCTTCAAGCGTGTGCACATTCCTGCCGGAGCTACCCGTACGGTCAGCCTGCCGCTGACGGAGGAAACCTTCAACTGGTGGGATACGGCGACCAATACGGTTCATCCCCTGAAGGGCAGCTATAAGTTGCTTTACGGAGGAAGTTCGGACGACCGTGCTTTGCAGACGATGATGTACGAATTCTGAGGCGTGCTATAATAATAGATGGATGATATCCCCTGTCCGGCCTTGAGCCTGGCAGGGGATTTTTTGTGTCAAAAATGTCCTGTGGTTTCCTTCACCAGCTTCGTACGACGGGATAACTGGGGGCGTATTTCCAGTTTACTGGCTTTGTACTTTTAGTTTACAGGCTTTAAACTGTCAGTTTACTCCGTTTAAACTATCAGTTTAACCGCTTTAAACTCTCAGTTTAATACGGATAAACTGGCAGTTTATTTCTGGTAAACAAAAATAAACTCGTTTGCTGCTGACAATCAGTGGTTTGTAGTTTTTCTATAAAAAGAGCTGAATGCCCCTTCATAAAAAGATGCCCGTCATCGAACCATGAGCTGAAATAAACCGTAACTTTGCTCCGGTTTACTAAAAAACATCCGAACCATGATACATTTTGATACTGACTATATGGAAGGAGCGCACCCCGAAGTGATGCGCCGACTGGTGGAAACCAATCTGGAGCAGACGCCCGGATATGGTTGTGATGACTATACGGCCCGTGCCAAGGACTTGATTCGCGAGGCTTGTGGCCAACCGCAGGCTGCCGTCCAGTTCCTGGTGGGCGGTACGCAGACGAATGCTACCGTTATCGACGCCCTGCTGGCCCGCCACGAGGGAGTGCTGGCCGCCGAAACGGCCCACATCAACGTGCACGAATCGGGCGCCATCGAAGCCACGGGCCACAAGGTGCTGACGCTGCCCCAATACGACGGCAAGGTGAAGGCTGCCGACGTGGAGGCCTACATCCGCAACTTCTATCGCGACGAGACCTACGAACACATGGTGGCGCCGGGCATACTCTACATCTCGCACCCCACGGAACTGGGAACGCTCTATACCCTCCGCGAGCTGGAAGACCTGAGCCGAGTGTGCCGCGAGGCGAACATTCCTTTATATATGGACGGTGCTCGCCTGGGTTACGGACTGGCGGCCGAGGGAACGGACGTCACATTGAAAGACATAGCCCGCCTGTGCGACGTCTTCTACATCGGAGGTACGAAGGTCGGCGCCCTCTTCGGCGAGGCGGTGGTGGCTGCCCGTCCCGAACGGTTGCCCCATTTCTTCACCCTCGTCAAGCAGCACGGTGCGTTGCTGGCCAAGGGACGTCTGCTGGGCATCCAGTTCGGCACGCTCTTCACCGACGGCCTCTATCAGCGCATCGGCGCCCATGCCGTCCGTCTGGCCCTGAAGCTGAAGCAGGCCTTCGTGGAGAAGGGCTACAAGCTCCATCTCGATTCGCCCACCAACCAGCAGTTCGTCTGCCTGCCCAACGAGACCATCGACCGCCTGATGCGCGAAGCCACCTTCGAGCTGTGGGGGCCTCGTGGCGAAACGGAGACGGTGGTGCGCTTCGTCACCAGCTGGGCCACACGCGAGGAAGACGTGGACAAGCTGATTGCCTTGCTTTAAAGAAAACAGATTTAAAACGAACGATACACAATGGATTCCATCAAAATCAACAAAGTGCAGATACGAAATCTGCAGATTGAAGACTACGACCAATTGGCCCAGTCGTTCACCCGTGTCTATACGGACGGAAGCGACGTCTTCTGGACACACAAACAGATCGAGAAACTGATCCGCATCTTCCCTGAGGGACAGATCGTGACGGTGGTCGATGAAAAGATTGTGGGTTGCGCCCTCTCCATTATCGTGGACTACGATAAGGTGAAGAACGACCACACCTATGCCCAGGTGACGGGCAAGGAAACCTTCAACACCCACAACCCCAAGGGTAATATCCTCTACGGCATCGAGGTATTTATCCATCCGCAATACCGCGGCCTTCGTCTGGCCCGACGCATGTACGAATACCGCAAGGAACTGTGCGAGGAGCTCAACCTGAAGGCCATCATGTTCGGCGGCCGCATTCCCAACTACCACAAGTATGCCGACCAGATGCGTCCCAAGGAATACATCGACAAGGTCCGCCAGAAGGAGATTTATGACCCAGTGCTCACCTTCCAGCTTTCCAACGATTTCCACGTGCGCAAGGTGATGCGCAATTACCTGCCCAACGACGAAGAGTCCAAGCACTACGCCTGCCTGCTCCAGTGGGACAACATCTACTATCAGCCACCCACGCAGGAATACATCAGCCCAAAGACCACCGTCCGCGTGGGCCTCGTACAATGGCAGATGCGTAACTACACGTCGTTGGACGACCTCTTCGAGCAGGTGGAGTTCTTCGTCGATGCCGTGTCCGACTACAAGAGCGACTTCGTCCTCTTCCCCGAATACTTCAACGCGCCGCTCATGGTCCGCTTCAACAACGAGGGCGAGTCCGAGGCCATCCGTGGACTGGCTGCCTATACCGACGAGATACGCGAGCGTTTCATCAAGCTGGCCATCAGCTACAACATCAACATCATCACGGGCAGCATGCCGCTCATCAAGGAAGACGGCCGCCTGTACAACGTAGGCTTCCTCTGCCGCCGCGACGGCACGTACGAGATGTACGAGAAGATACACGTCACGCCCGACGAAATCAAGAGCTGGGGTCTGAGCGGAGGCAAGGCGCTGAAGACGTTCGAGACGGATTGTGCCAAGATAGGCGTCCTGATCTGCTACGACGTGGAGTTCCCCGAGCTGTCGCGCATCATGGCCGACCAGGGCATGCAGATTCTGTTCGTCCCCTTCATGACCGATACGCAGAACGCTTATAGCCGTGTCAAGGTCTGCGCCCATGCCCGCGCCATCGAGAACGAATGCTTCGTGGTCATTGCGGGTAGCGTCGGCAACCTGCCGCGTGTACACAACATGGACATCCAGTATGCCCAGTCGGGTGTCTTCACGCCTTGCGACTTTACCTTCCCTACGGACGGCAAGCGCGCCGAGGCTACGCCCAATACGGAGATGATTCTTGTCTCCGACGTCGATCTCGACCTGCTGAACGAGCTGCATACTTACGGTAGCGTGCGCAATCTGAAGGACCGCCGCAGCGACTTGTACGAGGTGAAAATGAAGAAATAGGGCAGTCACTTCACGGAAAGTGAACGGCTACGTATTCAATGAATGGCACACAAATCAAAATGTTTTGTGTGCCATTCATTTGTTTGCGGGAAGGACTTTTCTCTTGGTATGCTGCCTTGTCTTTTTTTCTTCTCCAGGACAACGCTTTTCTCCACTTTTTTGTAATTTTACAACCTTAGAATAGGAGGCATGGCTCCAAGCGTCCGAAGGGGGGCGTGGCCGAAGGCCTCGAACAAACAATCTTCAAAGTAAAAACAAGAATAATGGATATGAAAGCGTCAACAAAGAATTTTACTTTAGCGGCAGTTCTTGCTGCCGTTTTAATGTGTGCCTGTACATCCGGACAGAAGAGCGGAGTTACGGCCTTGTCAGTAGATTTGAGTCCATCGGAAATTCCTTTTGGTGAGTTGTTCTCTGAGATGGAGCTGGTACCTTTGAAAACTACGGACAGTTGTCTGCTGATGGGTGTGGACAAAGTCGTGGCTTTTGAAAACCGTTTGTATGTGTTCGATGGCCAGCGTCCGGCGTTGTACGAATTTGATGAAGAAGGCCGATTTGTGCGGCAAATAAGTCGTAAGGGCAACGGACCGGGGGAGTATCAGTTGATTTGTGATTTCATGATCGACAAAGACAGACGGAACATAATGCCGTATAACTCATATTAAAGTAATTATATGGCATTGTCTATTTTAATTCTCATTTGTGATATATACCTTTATTCCTATCACTTTCGTGGCATAAATTATTTACAATTTGCACACTTAATATCATGAGTATATAAATAGTCCGTATCGTGAGACCTCTGCAAAACTCAAAAAGTTCTACTGAATATCAAGAGTTTGCGCGACGAAAGACGGACTTTTGCAGAGGTCTCATCGTTGGAATGTGCTTCAAACAACAAATGTCTATATTGTTTATTTACATATAAATTTTCATTACTGTCCCGTTAAAAATGGAAATTGGTCTTTGAAATAATTGAAATATAGTCTTTTACAAGCATTTTTAGGGTGCGACGATTTGAATTTACTACATTGTAGTCTATA
>DXAV01000062.1 GCA_019116805.1 Candidatus Bacteroides merdavium
CCTGAGGCGATAAGGGCCATGGATACCAGATAGCCCGTTGTTTTAGTGTCAAGTTTCAGTGCGCCCGAGATGATGAGCGGTGGTGTGATGATGGCCACGAAGATGGCCAGCAGATGTTGCAGCGCGGCGAAGAAAGCTTCGCGGAAAGGCGGTCGGTCGTTCAGACCATAGATGAGGCCGTTTTGGGGTGTCGTGTGGGCTTGTTCTTCCATGTCTCAAACCTCTTTTTAGGTTTATCTGATCTTGATTTCGCAGTTGTCCAGACTTTCTATGATAGCCAGACTCTCTACGTGGATGCCTGCTGCGCGCAGTTCGTCGCCTCCGTGCTGGAAGGCCTTTTCAATGATGAATCCCATGCCTACCAGTTCGGCGCCGGCCTGCTTTACCAGGTCGATGATACCCTTAGCTGCGTTGCCGTTGGCCAGGAAGTCGTCGATGAACAGCACCTTGTCGCCCGGGCAGAGGAAATCGCGGCTGACGCAGACGTCATACGTGCGCTGCTTGGTGAAGGAGAAGACCGAGGTGGCCAGCATGTTCTCCATCGTACTGGGCTTTTTCTTCTTGGCAAAGACCACGGGGAGTTCGAGTAGATATCCTACCATGATGGCCGGAGCAATTCCGCTGGCCTCTACCGTGATGACTTTGTTGATTTGGGTTGATGCGAAACGGCGTACGAATTCCACGCCGATACTTTTCATCAGGATGGGGTCCATCTGGTGGTTGATGAAGTTGTCTACTTTCAGGATTCCTCCAGGGAAGCAGCGTCCGTCGCGAAGGATGCGGTCTTTCAATGTCTTCATTGCCTTATTCTTTTGTTGTTGTTTGGTTCAGTTCGGATGTTTCTTCTGTCTTTTCTTCTTCTCCGGCCGGCAGGAGTCGGGGCGATATGCGCTTCTTGGGTGTCAGGCTCATGCCACGCAGCTGTTCGGCCTGTCGGACGATGCTGCCCGCTCCGTCCGACAGCTGGTTCAATGCCTTGTCGTAGTCCTTCTGAAGGCTGCCCAGACGGTCGCCCAGAGTGAGGAATGTGTCGGTAAAGCCGGCAATCTTTTCGTAGAGTGACGTGCCCCGTTTGATGATGGCCTGCACATTCTTTACTTGGTTTTCGCGTTTCCACAGGTCGAGCGAGAGGCGCAAGGCACTGATGAGGTTAGTAGGACTCATCAGGACGACTTTCTTGTTGTAGGCATACTCCCACAGGTTGGCGTCGCTCTGTACGGCCAGCAGATAAGCTCCCTCGGTGGGGATGAACATCATGACGAAGTCGGGTGCCTTGACGTCGTAGTGTGAGTAGTCCTTGCGGCTCAGTTCGTCGATGTGGGCTCGGACGGACTGCAGGTGTGCTTTTAGGAAGCGGGCCTGCTCCTCCTTATCCTCGGCAGCTGTATAGGCGGCGTAGGCCGATAGGGAGACTTTGGAGTCGATAATCATTTCGCGGTCATCGGGATAGCGGACGATGATGTCGGGCTGCATGCGTTGACCGCTTTCTTCGTTGGTCAGTGCTTCACCTCGCTCGTCGCGTAGAAACTCTTGGCGGACGTAATGCTCGCCTTCGATGAGGCCCGATGCCTGGAGCAGACGTTCCAGAATGACCTCGCCCCAGGTACCCTGCATTTTCGAGTCGCCCTTTAGGGCACGGGTCAGGTTGTTGGCCTCTTCGCTCAGACGATTGTTCAGCTCTACAAGGTCCTTGATGCGTTCGCCCAATGAGAAACGTTCCTTGGCTTCGGTGCTATACACCTGTTCCACTTTTTCGCGGAAGTCTTTGAGATTTTCACCCAAAGGGCGGAGTAGATTGCTGATGTGTTCGGCATTGAGTCGCTTGAAGTCGTCGGCCTTGTTTTGGAAGATACGGTTAGACAATGCTTCGAACTCGGTGTTCATGCGGCGGTGCAGGGCTTCGGTCTCTTCACGCTGTTCGGCCAGACGCTTCTCCAGTTGTTGCCGTTGCTCGGCCAGTCGTTCGGCGAATTGCTGTTCACGGCTGCTGTTCTGTTCATTGAACAACCGCTCCTGTTCGGCCAGTCGGTTGGCAAAAAGACGTTCCTGCTCGGCCAGTCGTTCACCAAACTGCTTTTCCTGTTCGGCCAGTCGTTCGGTGCT
Organism: Candidatus Bacteroides merdavium; assembly: GCA_019116805.1. Classification (GTDB taxonomy): domain Bacteria; phylum Bacteroidota; class Bacteroidia; order Bacteroidales; family Bacteroidaceae; genus Bacteroides; species Bacteroides merdavium. Next base: position 2,104 of record DXAV01000062.1, read on the forward strand.
CTGCTGCCCGATGGCTTTCAGCCGTTCCTCGGCAACCGCTTTCTCTCGTTCGATGCGTTCGTTGGTCGTACGGTTCAGCAAGTCTTCACGTTGCTGTGCGGCTTCAAGCTGCGCTTTCAGTGCGGTGGCTTTACGTCCCGTAACCAGTATCCCGATACCTGTCCCCACGCTCAGTCCTATAATCAGTAATACGATTTCCATGATGTACGATATTATGTCCGTTTATTAAAACCAATCCCCGCCGGTTATCTTTGTGGCTGCAAAGCCTGCCGCATCTTTTCAATCAGTTCGGGAGTTCCGGTGACAGGCTTGCGAGTCAGCAGGAAAGCAAAGTTCTCGGCCAGTATTTCTTCGGGATTGATGATGTAGTTGGTATTCCTTCCTACCTGTTCAAAGAAATTTTCTGCATCCTTTATTCCGTATATTACCGTTTTACCGTCTTTCTGTTCTGCTTTCCCGTCTTTCAGCGGCATCAGGCCGATTGTCAGATAATTGAAGAAGCTGCCTCCTTCGTATGGTTTGTTGGCATATATCAGCATCGCACAGGGGCGTTCTTCACCCTTGATACGAAAACGGGCGTAGCTGTCGAAGCGGTTGACATCGGGGTTGGTGATGATTACGTCGCGCAAATCGGCCGGTACTTCAAATTCCTCTGGCACGATGTTGAAGCCGATTAGCTTGTACATCTTCTCACGGAAATCCGGATTGTTGCGTGTCAACACATGAAACAGTTCGTGTGCCAGCAGATAACTCACCTGCTGGGGTTTCATGCGAGCTATCTGTTCTTCTACTACGATGTAGTCCATACGTGTATATCCTCCTGCACCGCCTTCTTCGGCCATCGTGGTTTTCAGAATTTTGATTTCCTGCGGAAGAGTCAGTGACAGGTTTAGGGCTTTGATGTGGCTGTTCAAGGTGTCAGCCGCCTCCTGCATCCGCTGTTTGTCCAGCTCACTCCAGTTGCGTGCTTGGTCGGCAATGAAGTGTATCAGTTCCTGTCGGGTTCCACCTTTTTTGCCCAGCCGGGCTTCGTAGTCGAAACGACTCCACTGGCGAGTCGTGGCATCTTCCTGAGAAAGTAGAACACGGGCCTGGTCGGCATCGACGTAATGCAGGTTGATTTGTGCATACATGCCCGTAACACCAAGGCCAAGAGATAAAAGTGCTGTAATCAGAAATCTTTTCATGCGAAGCGGTTCTCCTTATTCTGTCAGCACTTCGTTTCCGTTCTCGGTAATCAGCACCATGCTTTCCCATTGGGCCGAGGGCAGGCCGTCGTCGGTGCAGACAGTCCATCCGTCTGCCTCGTCGATAAAGACTTCATAACTGCCCATGTTGATCATCGGTTCGATGGTGAATGTCATGCCCGGCACAATCATCATGCCCGTTCCTTTTTTACCAAAATGCTCCACGTCCGGCTCTTCGTGGAATTTTACACCACAGCCGTGTCCGCACAGGTCGCGTACCACGCTGTAGCCATTCTTTTCGGCGTGTTCTTGAATGGCGGCACCAATGTCTCCTAGGCGTGTCCAGGGCTGTGCCATGCGTACGCCGATGTCGCGGCATTCGCGGGTCACTTCGACGAGGCGCTTCATTTCGGGACTCACTTCGCCGATCATAAACATGCGTGATGCATCGGAGAAATAGCCTTTGTAGATGGTTGATACGTCAACGTTGACGATGTCACCACTTTTCAGGATTTCCTTGGTGCTGGGGATGCCATGGCATACGACGTCGTTGATGCTGGTGCATACGCTCTTTGGGTAACCTTCGTACATGAACGGTGCAGGAATGGCATCATGATCGGTGGTGAAGCAATAGACCATGTGGTCTATCTCGGCAGTGGACATACCTTCGCGAATGTTCGCGGCGATATAGTCAAGCAGGGCAGTATTGATTTTAGCGCTCTCGCGAATGCCCGTCAGTTGCTCCTCAGTGCGGAGCAGGTGGCGTTGCGGCAGGCGGACGCCTTCGCGCTTGTATTGTTGAATCTTGGCTTCCACTTCATCGGAATAATTCTTGGGAGTGAAGCGGGCTCCCTTTATCAGTTTCTTCATAATGAAAACTCTTTTTTTATTATGGTTGTGCAAAAGTACGTAATTCCTTTGGGAAAAGGGTGGACTTGTGCAGGAAAATGATAGTTTTATAGTTTCGCTTACATTTAGCAGATTTGTAATGTTATCTCAATAGAGTTGCAACAACGTTTGTGCACTTTTGCAATGCCAAATAAAAATAGGAGGAACGATTATGCAACTGAACCGGAACGATTACACGGTAGAGGCTGCCGCCGGTGGCGGATTTTTAGCCTACTATATGAACAACTTGTTATGCAGTGCATATGGTGAAACGCCGGATGAAGCCTGCGAGAATTTAGAACATATTGTGGATGATTTTGTCAGCGACATGTTCATGGTTGAAGAATATATCTGACCTCAGTACAGAGAGGCATTTCTTACGTAAATTCATATATTCTCTTTTTTGACTCCGCATCTGCGTGATGCAGATGCGGTTGATTTGAATTTTTATTAGCGGAATAAGCATGATATATTTTGAGATCCTATGAAAATCCTGTTCATCATTCAAGGCGAAGGGCGAGGACATCTCACCCAAGCCATTACATTGGAAAGCATACTGCGTCGCAACGGTCATGATGTGGTTGAAGTATTGGTAGGGCAGAGTGATTCACGTCGTTTGCCCGGTTTTTTTAATCGGAATATCAAGGCACCAGTGAAACGTTTTCAGAGTCCCAATTTTTTGCCCACTTCAGCCAATCGTCGGGTAAGTCTAGTTCGTAGTGTGGGCTACAATTTACTCCGCCTACCTGCTTATGTCCGCAGTATGTACTATATTAATAGACGTATTCGGGAAACGGGAGCTGAACTGGTCATTAATTTTTATGAACTTCTGACGGGGCTTACTTATTTCTTTTTCCGTCCATCGGTGACGCAGCTCTGCATTGGACATCAATACCTTTTCTTACATCCCAAATTTCGCTTTCCAGAGAAGAGTAAGAGAGATCTTTTCATTTTACGTTTCTTCACCCGTATGACAGGTATCGGTGCTTGTCGCAGGTTGGCTTTATCTTTTCATCCGATGGATGATGATCCAGTTTCTCGTATTCGTGTGATTCCTCCATTGTTACGACCGGAGGTATTGGCCTGCGAGAGTGAGAAAGGAGACTATCTACATGGTTATCTGCTCAACTCAGGTTTTGCTGAAGATGTTTTGGGATGGCATCGGTGTCATCCGCAGGTACCCCTCCATTTTTTTTGGGACAAGCCGGGAGAAGAAGAAACTTGTTACATGGACGATACGTTGACCTTCCATCAGATAGACGACATGAAGTTTTTACGTTATATGTCTGGCTGTCGTGCCTATGCTACAACAGCAGGATTCGAGTCTGTGTGTGAAGCCATGTATTTGGGCAAACCTCTGTTGATGGTGCCTGCTCATATTGAGCAAGACTGCAATGCCTATGACGCCGCTCTGGCAGGAGCTGGTATTGTGGCCGACTCGTTTGATCTGCAACGCCTGCTTGATTTCGAGCATAACTATCGCCCGAATGTCGAGTTTCGCTATTGGGTACGGAGTAGCGAGCGTATTATTCTGGAGGCTTTGGAAGAGGCTGTACATTCGGGGCGTTTTCCGTTGGGTGTACCGTATGAATATTGTAATGGATTTGAAATTTAAATGTAATAACCGCCCTCTATTTTTGTCGAAAAATACTAGGATTTATGGCAAATAGGACGGTCAATAAGAAAACCTTGTCGGAGGCATATGTGGAGCGTGATCTGAGTTGGATGTACTTCAACCGACGCATCCTTCAAGAAGCAACCAAACAGCAGATTCCTTTGTTGGAACGGTTGAGCTTTCTGGGTATCTATTCAAACAATCTGGATGAATTTTTCCGTGTACGTATGGCTACGCTGAGTCGTATTGCCGAGTGTGATGACAGAAGTGTACGAGCTGAGCGCGAACATGCCCGCCAGATCATTAAGCAAATCAATAAGCTGAACAACAAGTACGCCAAGGAGTACGAAGAGACCATCCGTGACGTTACCCAGCAGTTGCGTGCCGAGCACATTTGTCTGTTGAAAGAAAATGAACTCGATGACGAACAGCAGCAATATGTACGTACCTTTTTTCGTCAGCAGTTGAGCGGTTTTGTGAGTCCTATCTGGATTTCGGCGGTAAAACAGTTGGCTGACGAGACCGACGAGAATATCTATCTGGCTGTAAAAATGCAGTCCCATCATAAGAAACAAAGCGATTATGCCTTGATAGAACTTCCGGTTTCGGTCTGCGGACGCTTTGTGCGGCTACCCGACAAGAATGGCAATAACTACCTGATGTATTTGGACGATGTTATCCGTTTCTGCCTCCCGATGATTTTCAGCGGATTGAGCTATGATCATTTCGAAGCATATGCCTTCAAGTTTACAAAGGATGCTGAAATGGAGATAGACAACGACCTGCGCAACGGCATGTTGCAAAAAATATCCAAGGGAGTGAAGAGCCGCCGGAAGGGTGATGCGCTGCGTGTCATTTACGATGCCGCCATGCCGAAAGACCTGCACAAGCGTGTGATGAACATGTTGAACCTTGACAAACTGGATACTGTATTGGCCGGCGGCCGTTATCACAATCATAAAGACCTGATGTCTTTTCCCGACTGTGGGCGGAAAGACTTGAAATATTCCCGTTGGGAGCCCTTGGTACGTCCTGAACTGGACAGTGGCGAGAGTCTGTTGAAGCTGGTGCAGAAGGGAGACCGCTTTATACATGTACCTTATCATAGTTTCGACTACTACATCCGCCTGTTGCAGGAAGCCGCCATACACAAGGAGGTAAAGAGCATCAAGACGACTCTTTACCGTCTGGCCAAAGATTCCAAGGTGGTGCGTGCCCTCATCTGTGCTGCCCGTAACGGGAAGAAGGTGACAGTTGTCATCGAATTGCTGGCTCGTTTCGACGAGGCGTCCAACATCAACTGGTCGAAGAAAATGCAGGATGCGGGTATCCACGTCATTTTCGGGGTGGAGAATCTGAAAGTGCATTCCAAGATAACCCACATCGGCATGAAGAACGGAAGCGACATCGCCTGCATCAGTACAGGAAACTTCCACGAAGGCAATGCGCGGGTTTATACGGACTATATGCTGGTGACTGCTGCCCGTAATGTGGTGCGCGATGTCAACTCTGTGTTTACATTCATCGAGAAACCCTATGTGCCGGTATCTTTCAAGGAACTGCTGGTATCGCCCAATGAGATGAAGAAGAAGTTCCTCAAGCTGATTGATGCTGAAATCAAGAACCGCCAGCAGGGAAAGCCGGCCTACATACGGGTCAAGATAAACCATATCACGGATACAGACATGGTGAAGAAACTGTATGAGGCTTCGGCCAACGGTGTACCCGTCGATTTGCTGGTACGCGGCAACTGTTCGCTGGTGACAGGCATATCGGGTGTGAGCGATACAATTCACATCTGCGGTATCATCGACCGTTATCTGGAACATTCGCGCATCTTTATTTTTGCGGCCGGTGGCGAAGAAAAGTGTTTCATCGGTTCGGCCGACTGGATGCCCCGCAACCTGGATAATCGGGTGGAGGTGGTGACGCCTGTCTATGACCCTGCCATCAAGGCCGACCTGGCCCGGGTCATCGATTATGGTCTGCGCGACAACATGCAAGGGCGTATAGTCGACGGCAGGGGAGAGAACAAGCCTTGGACGACGGATAGTGAAGTTTCTTTCCGTTCGCAGGAAGCATTGTACAAGTATTACAAGGAGATGAATCAGTCGCAAGAGAACAAATAAGAATATATATATGTGTAAGAAATGTTATGCCGCCATCGATATCGGTTCGAATGCCGTGCGGCTTCTGATTAAGAAAGAGGAGGAGAACGAGAATCTGGTGAACCGCCGCCTTTCGAAGGTGTTGATGCTTCGTGTACCTCTCCGTCTGGGATTTGATGTGTTTTCTTTGGGCGAGCTCTCGGAAAACAAGGCTGTAAAGCTACGTCGTCTGATGAAGGCTTTCCGCCAACTGATGAAGATATACGAAGTGACCGACTATCGTGCCTGTGCCACGTCGGCCATGCGCGATGCACGCAACGGCAAGGCAGTCATCAAGAAAGTGTTGAAAGATACGGGAATCCGTATTGAGATTATTGACGGTCAGGAGGAGGCCCGTATGATTTACAACAATCATGTGGAGTGTCTGGAAGACCGTACCGGCAATTATATCTACGTGGATGTGGGTGGAGGCAGTACCGAAATCAATCTGCTGACCAACGGTGTGCTGGTACAGTCTCTGTCCTATAACATCGGTACCGTGCGTATGCTGAGCAATGCTGTGCAGGAGGAAGTATGGACACAGATGAAAGACGACCTGGCCCGCCTGACAGCCGATTTTCCCGATATTAACATCATCGGTTCGGGTGGAAACATCAATAAACTCTACCGTCTGGCCGACAAGAAAGACAAGAAACTCCAGCGGATGCCAATTGCTTCCTTGCAGGAACTGTACGACGAACTCAGTCCGTTGACTCCCGAACAGCGCATGAAGGAGTTTAGCCTCAAGGCCGACCGTGCCGATGTTATCGTGCCCGCCGCCAAGATATTCCTGACCATTGCTGAAACGGTGAAGGCACACTATGTACATGTGCCGGTTATTGGCTTGGCTGATGGTGTCATCGATAGTCTTTATGCCGATAGTCAGTTGACGAAATAACGGTTGTAGGGTGTGCAGAGATCAGAAAATACCAATCGGCGATTAGTCTATGGATATGAAGTCAACGAACTTGAATTGTTTCTTTTGGCTTGTCGGAAAGGCTTATAAAGACATGTATAGCCTTTCTTCTTTTTTAAATCCTACACACGCTGTTATTCGTCAGTGAGGGTACGGTTATGCCTATTGGGAGGATGTACTACTATCTGGCATTGATGTATCGGTAGAAGATACCTTTAGTAAAGACGTTGGGGTATGGTTGAAGTTGATATTGATGCGGCCTGGAGCATTCTTTATAATGTGTTTCCACAGGAAGTACTGATTTTTGTGTGGAATCCTTGGACCCTTGTGGTCTTGAGAATGTTTATTTGCTAAATTTCTTGAACTAAAGGTTGAAACATTCATCGCAAGATCGGCAGATAGTAGCAGAAGAAGAAAAAGATATAAACAAGAGGGTTGT
>DXAV01000063.1 GCA_019116805.1 Candidatus Bacteroides merdavium
GGCCGTATCGCGCGCAGGAGCTGCCGGCCTCTGGCAATTCATGCTCCAGACAGGCAAACTTTATGGACTGGAAAGCAACAGCCTCGTCGATGAACGCCGTGACCCAATCAAAGCGACATGGGCCGCAGCTCGTTATCTGAAAGATCTGTATGCCATCTACAATGACTGGAACCTGGTCATTGCTGCCTACAACTGCGGGCCGGGCAACATCAACAAGGCCATCCGCCGTGCGGGAGGGAAAACCGACTATTGGGTTATCTACAACTACCTGCCGCGCGAAACACGCGGCTATGTACCCGCTTTCATTGCAGTCAATTACATCATGTCCTACTACTGCAAGCACAACATCTGCCCGATGGAAACCAACATTCCTGAAGCAACTGACACCATCCAAATAAGCCGCAACCTCCATTTCGAACAAGTGGTGGACATCTGCCACGTGCCGATGGACGAGCTCAAGAGCCTGAACCCGCAGTACAAGCGCAACATTATCCCCGGCGACAGCAAGCCTCAGACCCTGCGCCTGCCCATGAATGCCATCAGTACTTTCATCGACAACCAGGACACCATTTATAACCACCGCCAGGCCGAGCTGTTCAAAAATCGCCGCACCGTGGCCGTGGGAGGCCGCAACACTTCCAAAGCTGTGGCAGGCAATGGCAAGCCTATCATCTACAAAATAAAGAATGGTGACACGCTGGGTGGAATCGCATTGCGTTATGGCGTCAGCGTCAGCAAGCTGCGTAGTTGGAATGGCCTGCGAGGCAATAATATTCGTGCAGGAAAGACGCTGAAGATATACAAATAACAAGAAGCTTTACCACAAATAAATCACTTCCGACTATGTTTTAAATAACAAAACGCTTGTCCGATGTCAAAATTTGCTTATTTTTGCAGGAAGTGAAGTAAATTGGATACGGATATGGAAGAAAATCTTGATCTGAAAGAGAAGGAAAAAGCGGAAGAAGCGATGATACAGGAAGCTTTTCAGGATCTGCTGAATTGCTATCTGGCCACCAAGCATCGCAAGCGTGTGGAAATCATCACCAAGGCATTCAACTTTGCCAACCAGGCACACAAAGGCATCAAGCGGCGTTCGGGCGAACCCTATATTCTTCACCCCATCGCCGTAGCCAAGATTGTGTGTACGGAAATCGGATTGGGTTCAACTTCTATCTGTTCAGCCTTGTTGCACGACGTGGTGGAAGACACCGACTATACGGTAGAAGACATCGAAAACATATTTGGCCCTAAGATAGCCCAGATTGTGGACGGCCTGACTAAGATTTCGGGCGGTATATTCGGCGACAAAGCTTCCGCACAGGCCGAAAACTTCAAGAAACTGTTGCTCACCATGAGCGACGACATCCGTGTTATCCTTATCAAGATTGCCGACCGACTTCACAACATGCGTACCCTCGGTTCGATGCTTCCCAGCAAGCAATACAAGATTGCCGGTGAGACCATGTACATCTATGCCCCACTGGCAAACCGTCTGGGACTCTACAAGATAAAAACCGAACTGGAAAACCTCAGCTTCAAATATGAGCACCCCGAAGAATATGCCGTTATTGACAAGAAGCTGGAATCCACAGCCGCCGAACGCGACAAAGTATTCAAGGAATTTACCGCTCCCATCCGTGCCCAACTGGACAAAATGGGCATGAAATACCACATTCTGGCACGCGTCAAGTCCATCTATTCCATCTGGAACAAGATGCAGACCAAACACGTGCCTTTTGAAGAGATCTACGACATATTGGCCGTACGCATCATCTTCACGCCCAAAAGCCTGGAAGAGGAGCTGAACAACTGCTTCGACATCTACGTAGCCATTTCCAAAATCTACAAACCTCATCCCGACCGCCTGCGCGACTGGATAAGCCACCCGAAAGCCAACGGCTATCAGGCTCTGCACGTCACCCTCATGGGCAATAACGGACAATGGATTGAGGTACAGATCCGCAGCGAACGTATGAACGACGTAGCCGAACAAGGCTTCGCCGCCCATTGGAAATACAAGGAAGGCGGCGGTGGCGAAGATGAAGGCGAACTGGAAAAATGGCTGAAAACCATTAAGGAAATTCTGGACGACCCGCAGCCCGATGCCATCGACTTCCTCGATACCATCAAACTGAATCTCTTTGCGTCTGAAATTTTTGTCTTCACCCCCAAAGGAGACCTAAAGACCATGCCCCAGAACTGCACGGCACTGGATTTTGCCTTTTCCCTGCACACCGACATCGGCAGCCACTGTATCGGCGCGCAGGTCAATCATAAGCTGGTCCCCCTGAGCCACAAGCTACAAAGCGGCGACCAGGTAGAGATACTGACCTCAAAGTCGCAACGTGTGCAACCCGAATGGATGAACTACGCCACCACGGCACGCGCACGGGCCAAGATAGCCTCCATCTTGCGTAAAGAGGCAAAAGCGAATCAAAAGGAAGGCGAAAAAATATTAGCCGATTTCCTGAAAGAAGAAGGCATACGCATGGACGACATAGCCATGACTAAACTAATGCGTCTGCACAACTTCCATACATACGATGAATTGCTAATAGCCATCGGAAGCAAAAAGCTTACATTGGGCGATGCCGACCGTAACGTATTTAAGGAAAAGCAGGAAAAGAGTTGGAAAAAGCTCTTGTCTTTCTCCTTCGGCAATGGAAAAGAAGATAAAGACACAACCGAAGGAAAAGGCTCGCAAGAAAAAGTTCAGCAGGAAAAGATAGACACCAAGAAGATCCTGAAACTGACAGAAGAAGCGATTTCCAAAGAATACATCATGGCCGATTGTTGCCACCCCATCCCCGGCGACGACGTGCTGGGCTACATCAACGAAAAGAACCAGGTCATCATCCACAAGCGACAGTGTCCTGTAGCAGCCCGTCTGAAAAGCAGCTATGGCAACCGCATCATCGCCACCCAATGGGACACACATAAAGAACTGTCCTTCCTAGTAACCATCTACGTCAAAGGTATAGACAGTGTAGGATTGTTAAATGAAGTGACACAGGTTATCTCACGCCAGCTGAACGTCAACATCCGCAAGCTGACGATGGAAACCAACGATGGAATTTTCGAAGGAAGAATACAACTGTACGTACACGATGTGGACGACGTACGCACCATCTGCAACAACCTGAAGCAGGTGCAGAACATCAAGCAGGTATCAAGAATCGAAGACTAACGTTCCTCTGGCGGTGACTGCAAGCTACCGATGTTTTCCTTCAACGCCTCCAGGTCGTCGTAAGTGAAAGCATCAAGCGCATCGCGCATGGACAACAATTCCTCACGGATAGTCTTCAAGCGATCCACGATTTCGTAATTGCGCAACGTGGCTTCCTTGTTGTCCCTCAAGCGCTGGCGAGCTCCAGGCAACGTCATACCCCGCTCTTTCACGAGATGATAAATCAGCTTCACTGTCTCCACATCTTCCTTGCGGTATTGACGGACACCACGGCCCGCTTTCTTGGGACAGAGCTGGGGAAACTCCTTCTCCCAATAACGGAGCAGCGACTCGTTGACCCCGAACATTTCGGCCACTTCGCTGATGGAGTAATACAACTTCAAGTTCTTATCGATATTCAACACGACAGCAACTGTTTGACAATCTGACGACAAATATATAACTCTCTCGACTAATCCAGCACCTTACCCTGGTTGGCTGCAATCTGTATCATGCGATCATAGTCCTCAGCACTCAGATCCATAAAGTAATAGTTGACGGGATTGACCACCTGCCCCTTGACATGGACCTCATAATGCAGGTGCGGGCCGGTACTCTTGCCCGTACTGCCTACTCCGCCTATCACCTCGCCGCGCACCACCTTCTTTCCCAATTTCGTGCGGAAATCCTGCAAGTGTGCATACCACGTCTGATAGCCGAAACCATGATCAATAACAATGGTATTGCCATACCCTGTCTGCCAGCCCATCTTCACCACCGTACCGTCACCCGTTGCATAAACATCTGTACCGGGATGGGCAGAGAAATCCATACCCGAATGGAATTTGGTCGTACCATAAATCGGATCGATACGCGTGCCATAACCCGAAGCCGTCTGCTTCAAGTCTTTATTGGAGATAGGCTGTATGGCTGGAATGCAACGAAGCATCTCATCGTGCCGTTTACACATACGGACCACGTCATCGAACGAACGCGACTGAATATAGAGTTGCTTCGTAAGCATGTCCATCTTCTGCGTGGTATGCACCACCAGTTCCGAGTTTGCCATTTTCATCAGATGCTCGTAACGGTTGGTTCCTCCGTATCCCCCCTGGCGGATGGCCGTCGGCACAGGATCGGCCATGAAGATGACCCGATAGAGATTGTCGTCGCGCTGCTGTATGTCCTGCAACACGCCGATAGCCTCGTCCATCCGACGCGAAAGTACATTATACTGCGCTTGCAACTGGCTGTTCTCCATCCTCAGCTCCTTTTCCGAAGGCGAACCGAAGATAAGCAGAAGCACGATGAAGCTGCCCGCACCCAGTCCCATACCGATGAAGAGACGGCGCAAATAGCTCATTACCCGTTGCTTCATTGTGGGATAAATGCGATCGTAAGTCTGCGTCTGCGGATTGTATATGTAGTAAACTTTGCGCATCTTTTTGGAAATATTTCAATAGTCTATGCGGCAAAAGTAATAAAAACAAGCTATCTTTGCACAGTTTTTTTGAGTTTTTAAGTTATTGAGCTTTTGCACATTCCATTTTCTATAAGCGCACATGTGCCGCCTCATTCAGGGGCAAGGAAGACAATCCACGCCCTAACTTGAAAAACCTCAGCATACTGAAACTTAAAAAATTAGATAGATTATGTTGACTGCAAACGAAATCAGAGACTCGTTCAAGAGTTTTTTCGAAAGCAAGGGACACCACATCGTCCCTTCCGCTCCCATGGTGATTAAGGACGACCCCACGCTGATGTTTACCAACGCGGGCATGAACCAGTTCAAGGACATCATCCTGGGCAATCATCCTGCCAAATATAAACGAGTGGCCGACTCACAGAAGTGTCTGCGCGTAAGCGGAAAGCACAACGACCTGGAAGAAGTGGGACACGACACGTACCACCACACCATGTTCGAGATGCTGGGCAACTGGTCGTTCGGCGACTACTTCAAGAAGGAAGCCATTTCCTGGGCCTGGGAATATCTGGTGGACGTGCTGAAGATCAATCCCGAAAATCTTTATGCTACCGTCTTCGAAGGCAGTCCTGAGGAAGGTCTGGGCCGCGACGACGAAGCCGCTTCCTATTGGGAACAATTCCTGCCGAAAGATCACATTCTGAACGGTAACAAGCACGACAACTTCTGGGAAATGGGCGATACCGGTCCCTGCGGCCCTTGTTCGGAAATCCACATCGACTCCCGCTCGGAAGAAGAGAAAGCCAAAGTACCCGGACGCGAGCTGGTGAACAAGGACCATCCGCAAGTCATCGAAATCTGGAACCTCGTGTTCATGCAATACAACCGCAAGGCCGACGGCAGCCTTGAAGGCCTTCCTGCCAAGGTTATCGACACCGGTATGGGCTTCGAACGTCTGGTACGCACCCTGCAGGGCAAAACGTCCAACTACGACACGGACGTATTCCAGCCCCTGCTGAAGGCCATCGGCGACCTGAGCGGCAAGAAATACGGTGACGACGAGAAGTCGGATATCGCCATGCGTGTCATCGCCGACCACATCCGCACCATCGCCTTCTCCATCACCGACGGACAGCTGCCCAGCAACGCCAAGGCCGGTTACGTCATCCGCCGCATCCTGCGCCGTGCCGTACGTTACGGCTACACTTTCCTGGGCCAGAAACAGGCTTTCATGTACAAGCTCCTGCCTGTGCTGATTGAGAATATGGGCGGTGCCTACCCCGAACTGAACACCCAGCGCGAGCTGATCACCAAGGTCATCAAGGAAGAAGAAGAAGCCTTCCTGCGTACGCTGGAGACGGGTATCCGCCTGCTCGACAAGACCATGACCGAGGCCAAAGCTGCCGGCAAGAAGGAAATCAGCGGTAAGGACGCCTTTACGCTGTATGACACCTTCGGCTTCCCGCTCGACTTGACCGAACTCATCCTGCGCGAGAACGGCATGACGGCCGACACGAAGGAGTTCGACGCCGAGATGCAGCAGCAGAAGCAGCGTGCCCGCAACGCCGCCGCCGTAGAAACCGGCGACTGGATTACGCTGAAGGAAGGTACCACTGAATTTGTAGGTTACGACTATACAGAATATGAAACCAGCATCCTGCGCTACCGTCAGGTGAAGCAGAAAAACCAGACACTCTACCAGATTGTACTGGACAAGACGCCGTTCTACGCCGAAAGCGGTGGTCAGGTAGGCGATACGGGTGTATTGGTGAGCGAATTCGAAACTATCGACATCATCGATACCAAGAAGGAAAACAACCTGCCCATCCACATTGCCAAGAAGCTGCCCGAGCACCTCGACGCACCGATGATGGCCTGCGTGGATACCGACAAGCGCGCCGCCTGCGCCGCCAACCACTCGTGTACGCACCTGCTGGACGAAGCACTGCGCACCGTGCTGGGCGACCACGTAGAGCAGAAAGGTTCGCTGGTTACGCCGGACTCACTGCGTTTCGACTTCTCGCACTTCCAGAAGGTGACCGACGAGCAGTTGCGTCAGGTAGAGCACCTGGTCAACGCCAAGATCCGTGCCAACATTCCTTTGAAGGAATACCGCAACATTCCTATTGAGGAGGCCAAGGAACTGGGCGCTATCGCCCTCTTCGGTGAGAAGTACGGCGACCACGTCCGCGTCATCCAGTTCGGCTCGTCCATCGAGTTCTGTGGTGGTACGCACGTAGCCGCTACGGGCCACATCGGTATGGTAAAGATTGTATCCGAAAGCTCTGTAGCTGCCGGTGTACGCCGTATCGAAGCCTACACAGGTGCCCGTGTAGAAGAAATGATGGACAATCTGCAGGATTCCATCCGCGACCTGAAAGCACTCTTCAACAACGCCCCCGACCTGGCCGGAACCATCCGCAAGTACATCGAGGAGAATGCCGGACTGAAGAAGCAGGTAGAGGAATTCATGAAGGAAAAGGAAGCCCAGCTGAAGGAGAAGCTGCTGCAGAGCGTGAAGGAAGTGAACGGCGTGAAGCTCATCAAGTTCTGCGCTCCCCTGCCCGCCGAAACGGTGAAGAACATCGCCTTCCAGCTACGCGGCCAGATTACGGAGAACCTGTTCTTCGTGGCCGGCACCGAGTTCGAAGGCAAACCGATGCTCACCGTCATGCTGAGCGACAACCTGGTGGCCGGCGGTCTGAAAGCCGGCGCCCTGGTAAAGGAAGCTGCCAAGCTGATTCTGGGTGGCGGTGGCGGTCAGCCCCACTTCGCAACAGCCGGCGGCAAGAACCCCGACGGCCTGAGTGCAGCTGTTGACAAGATTGTAGAACTGGCAGGACTCTGATGCGCCAACCGCATCGGCAGGCTGCCAGCCTGAAATAAGAAAAGAGGATGTATCAAAATGAGAGTTCGCTTTCTTATAGGCACGGATCACACGGATTTCACGGATTAATATCTATACATATTCCGCGTTTTTCCGCGTAATCCGTGCCTAAAAATAACAGAAAGCCAGTTTCTCTTCATCTTGATACCTCCTCTTTTTTTTATGAACAAGCGCTATACATCGGCTTCCCCCGCGCAGGCCCGCCGGTTCAAACGCAGTAAACCACCGGTTCAAAGGCGTTAAACTGTCAGTTTAAAGGCATTAAACTCGCAGTTTAAACGGAGTAAACCGACAGTTTAAAGCCAGTAAACTGACAGTTTATTTTCTTCAAACGAAAATAAACTGATAACTCTTTACGTATCAAGCACATACAAATCAAGTCGGATTATTGTTCAAGGCTACCGATACGCCCGTCGGAATCGAGTACATTGACCGTGACGCGCGGGCGGCGGCAACGGCTGTTATTGAAAAGGCGCACCGTGGCACGTCCCTGTTCGTCGGTCATCAGTTCCGGCTGCCAGTACAGCGTCCGGCGGTAATCTTCCTCACGGGGCAGCACCCGATAGTCCGGCGAATAGAACTCTTTAACCTTGCTATAGCCTTCAAGCCACGTCTTGCGTACCCCTTTCGCCCCCTTGACAGGTATTTCCCCCTCCGGTTTCGTTTCAATCAATACGACACAGCCATACAGTTTGTCGATGTTCATCGGCGTGAACCGCGGGTCAGCATAGCGGCACATGGTCATCACATCTTCGCTGACGTAGATGGACTTGATGGATTCCAGTGTCAGATGGCGGTACTTGTTGAAGTCCATTTCCTCGTGGCGGGTACGCTCATAGTTGATGACAAACAGGGCAAAGCGGCCTTTGTAGAACAAGTATTCCTCACCCGACGGACTATGCACACGAGAAAAAGCCGGATTCATATTGATCATCAGTTCGTGGATGTCGTCGCCCACAAAGCCGTTCCGGTCCTGAATGTCGTCCATCTCCGAGGCCACGTCGTAGTAAGCTATGGATTTGGTGCGGGCCTGATAGACATCTCTGGCCTTGTCGCGCTTGCGGGCTTTCACCTCCACCTCGTCCAGGTGGTGTATCTTCTCGTCGATGCCCAGGCGGCGCAACGAGTCTTCGTAGGCCTGGAGGAACAGGTTGTAGTCTTCCTCCACCTGCACCGTATCGGCCGGCTCGTCGGCCGACGGCCCGATTTTCTGTTCACTGCCGGATACCCGTATCTGCATTTCGGCCAGCGGATACATGCGGGGAGCGGGAGCAAACACACGGTCCAGCACGATACGGTGGTCCTTCTTCTTGCCCTCCTTCGTCACGGCCAGTATCAGGTTCCACTTCCCCTCTATCTGCGAGACGAAGGAGAAACGACCCAGGCTGTCGGTGGTAAAGAGGCCGAAGGACTGCTGCCTGCCCACCTCCGGGTCTTCGCCGGGACTGCTCAGGAAGGAAGACACTTCCACCCCGACACGCGGTTTGCTGCGCACCATCGACACCACCGTGCCGTGCAGCTCGATGCCCTGCTCGGGCAGGTACTTCAGGTCGAAGGGGCGTACACCGGCCATGCTATCCCAGTCGTACCTCCTCCAGCCCTGCACCATCAGCAGCTCGTCCAGCGCACGGCGGTGCACCAGGTCGCCGGATTCGAAATACCAGGCGGGACGGTGGACGTATCCTTTGATGTCCGACATCAGCAGCAGGTCGGTCAGCAGGCTGTGGCGGTTCTCCACCTCCTGCCAGCCGTCGCGCACGGAAACCGAGAGAGGCGCCTGCACGGGGCGGCCTTCCGCATCCCGGACTTCAACGTCCAGACGAATGGAGTCGTAGGGCTGATAGACAGCCTTGTCCGAACGGACCGCCACCGACAGGGTGTCGGGCTGCCCGGCAAAAATCAGACGGTCGGCCACCAGCCGGCCGGAAGGGTCGAACCACACGACCTGCGCCACGCCTACGGGCAGATTCCGCTTGTCCAACCCGAAGCGGACGGGACGGCTGCGGGTGACCGTCAGCATACTGAAGTGGTAGAGCTGCCCTCCGCCGATGACCGCCATCCCCAGCACACTACCCGGCGTACGGGCGTTCTTCTGTACCGTCACCAGCAGGCTGTCCGGCGAGCTGAGGTTGTCCACCGAGCAGGCAAAACCCTGTTCCCTCGCTTCCGGCAGGTCGAAACGGTATCGCTTTTCATTCCAGATGACTTCGGCCCGCCCTTCTCCCTCGCCGGCCGTATAGGTAAAGCTGCCTTTCCCTTCGTGGCCCGTGGTGAAGGTGAGGCATTCGCGGCCCTCCTTGTCCACCACACGCCCCGACACGTCCACCGGATTGCCATAGGCATCCGTCGCCTCGAAGGCCACACGCACCGGCACGTCCTTCACCAGATAGCCGCCTTCGGGATAGAAGCGGAGGTTCAGTTTCTTCTCCTTCCGCGGCCGCTTGCGTTCCTGCGGATACTTACCTACCCGCGGACTGATTTCCTTTTCCACATAGTTGCCCGGCACCTCCGGCTTGTCGAAGACGGGGATGATGCGCGAGAAGACCGAAGCCTCATCGAAGTTCAGCATGTATTTGGTATAGGCCCGTACCTCGTAGAAGCCGGAATAGAACGGCAGCTGCGTCAGGGCGAAGTGGCCGTGGCAACGGCCGTTCCTGACAGGCAGAATCTGCTTGGACACAATCTCGCCTCCGGGGTTGAGCAGCTCCACATACAGCGTCTTGCTCCACTCCGTGGGACGGTTCAGTCCGGAGGCCACCACGTAGCACTGGAACCAGATGTCGTCGCCCTGATAATAGCTGGTGTTGTCAAGGTGCAGGGCCACCTTTTCCTGTGGCAGTGCCTTGCCGAACTGCTCCACACGGCGGGCCAGCGCCGTCAGCGGCCCGGCTATGCTGTCCGGAATCTGTGCCGATGCTGCCAGAGAGAAGAATACCCACAGCAGCAGTCCCATTATCCCATACCTGTTCATCGTACAGCCTCCTTTACCTGGCCGCTTCCTGCAACTGTTCTTTCAGCTTGTCCCACTGCTCGGGCGAGGAGGCCGTGCTGAAACGGATGTTCCCCTGCTTGTCGAAGATGACGCAGCGCGGAATGCTCAGGGCACCTTTATGGCCGAAGGTATCATAGATTTCCTGACGGAAGGCCTCCTGCCCACGGACGTGTTCGCCTTTCAGGTTGTAGTGCGCGGCCATCTTCCGCCACTTTTCATCGTCCTCCGGACGGTCGATGGAGAGGTAGAGCAACACCACATCGTTGGCCGCAGCATACTCCTGCAACGGACCGACGTGGGCAAACGACGCACGGCAGGGACCACACCACGTGGCCCAGATGTCCATGAAGATGACTTTCCCTTTGTAGAGGTCGGTCACGTCCTTAATCGTCTTGGCCGAGCTGACATCGGGGAAATGGATATCGGCAGGGATTGTTGTTTCGTTGAAGGCACGGTTCTTGGCCACGGCACGGTCCACCCACGGCATCCATCCGCTTTCGGGATAGAGGCGGCGGAACTCGTCGGCCAGCGGAAGCAGTTGCGGGTCATAACGCTGCTGCGACTCGTCTTCGAGGAAGAGCTGGGCCAGAGCAGCTTCCTGCGCCTTGCCCGTCAGCCGGTGCGTAAAATCGTAGAAAGCCAGTTGCACGCCTTTCTCCACTCCTTCCGGCTTCGGCTCACCCTTGGTATAGTAACGGATGCCGGTATCATAACTTGCCGCGTCGTAAAACGAAAGGGAGAAAGGGCTGCAAGGATGATTGATGGAGCAGAAGGTCGTCATGCTGTCCAGCTGGGCCAGCCATTCCTGCTTCGTGGCCTCGGACGAGCGGAAGACAGTAGCCAGCACCTGGTTCTGGAAAGCCAGCAGCAACTGCATGCGAATGTCCTGACGGGCCTTGGTACGCAGGTCCTCGTCCACGCCTTCCACCTCCTTGTCCAGCGACAGGGCATAGTTCGTCAGCTTGCGGCGCACCGATGTAGCCACGGTGTCACGGGCAATCTGCCAACGGTCGCCTCTCCGTGCACGGATGGCGAACACATCCTCGTACAGCTGGTCCAGCAGTTCCGCCACACGGACCGTCTTGTCATCCTGCACTTCGGTGACAGTCATCGGCTTTTCGGCCCATCCGTCCAATTCGATCCGCATCGTTCCTTCCTTGGCAAGAAGTGAACCCATTTTCTTCTTTCCATACAGATAAAACTGAACCCGCTCGTACTCCCCTCCGGGCAGCGTCAGCGTGAACGTGCTGTCCGCCTGCAACTTCAACGTATCAAACGTCTGCGAATTGAACATTCCACCAACCGACCGCTGGCAAACCAGAAGTGCCCCGTCCGCATGACGCACGGAACCCGTAATGTGAATTTCCGGACGGGAGGTGCAGGCTGCACACAATCCGCCCAAACATACTGCCCCGAGGGCAGCTTTCCAAACTTTTCTGCTGATATATTTCATCGTTCGTAAGATTTTAAATCGAAGGGGCAACCATAGCCCCGCTACAAAGGTAATGTTTTTTTACATTTAGCCCATTTTTCACCCAAGTAATTCACACCAAACTTGGCCCCAACGGGAGTAATATTCGCAAAATTCATAAAACAAAGTCCATAATCAGCAACCTAACTCAAAACATTACAGTGCTAACTATGGACTCGACGATGCCAATCAAAGAAATTGGCAACGAGAATGTCTTTACTCTAAATTACAACACAGTGGAGTGATGCTTGATGAGGTTCATGAACTCCTCGCGGGTCTTTGCCTGATTGAAGGCACCGGTAAAGTCGGAAGTCGTGGTGATGGCATTCTGTTTTTCCACGCCCCGCATCTGCATGCACATGTGCTTGGCCTCAACCACTACCATCACACCCAGCGGATTGAGTGTCTCCTGGATGCACTCCTTGATCTGCAACGTCATGCGCTCCTGCACCTGCAGGCGGTGGGAGAAGATATCGACCACGCGGGCAATCTTGCTCAAGCCCGTAATGTAACCATTGGGAATATAGGCCACATGTGCCTTGCCATAGAAAGGCAGCATATGGTGTTCGCACAGCGAAAAGAAATCAATGTCCTTCACAATCACCATCTGCCTGTATTCTTCCTTAAACTTGGCCGACCGCAAGACCTCATGCGGATCCATCGTGTATCCCTTGGTCAGGGTAAGCATGGCCTTGGCCACACGCTCAGGGGTTTTCAGCAATCCTTCGCGTCCGGTATCCTCGCCCAACAGGGTCAGGATGCGCGAATAATGTTCCATCAGTTCGTCCAACGCAGGAGAGGTGATGATTTCTTTTTCCAACATGATTTCTGTTTTAATAATGAATATTCAGACGGACGTCACTGCCCGCAGTTATAAAGGAATATTAATCTGGTCCCGTACAATGGAAACTTCCTTGAACTGACCCGTACTACGCAATCGACGCATCATGGCGTCGGCCTCCTCAATGCTCCGATAGTCACCTACCCGGCACAACCAACGAGGAGGGGTGAAGAAAGTATAGACCAACAAATCAGGAAAGAGTTCCTTAACAGACGCCGCCACCGCATGGGCTTCATTCTTGGCCTGGCGGGTATTACTTCCGGCATATACCTGGACGCGGTATCCGGCAGACTTGAGTACCTGCTGACCATCGGCGGCAGAAACCGGACGAGCCTTACCAATCAGCGCCTCGATACGTGCATCCTGCTGGATGGTCACTTTCCCTTGGCCCGGAACAGAGCGTTCCAGACTTTTCACGATATTGTCCTGCGCCGCAGCACAGAAAAGGACGGAAAGGCACGCAAAGGTCAAAAACAAACGTTTCATGTTATTCTCGGTATCTGTTGTTTCTATTATAAAAATGGGATAAAAAAGAGTGCTGTGCCAACTGCTTGACCTATCGGCACAGCACTTTTATCAGGGTTTTCGCCGCTGATTAATTGAAGGCGTCAATGATGCCCTTGAAGTCGGCAACCTTCAAAGCTGCACCACCGATCAGACCACCGTCAACATCGGGGTTGGCGAACAATTCTTTTGCATTCGAAGGCTTGCAGCTACCGCCGTAAAGGATGGAACAGTTATCTGCAATTTCCTTGCCATACTTCTCGGCTACAGCCGAACGGATGAAAGCGTGAATTTCCTGTGCCTGCTCCGGAGTGGCAGTCTTACCTGTACCGATAGCCCAAACCGGTTCGTAAGCCAAGATAATCTTGGAGAAGTCTTCTGCAGACAGAGAGAATACAGAAGCCAACTGAGCAGCAACCACTTCGTTCTGCTTGTTAGCCTCGCGTTCTTCCAACACTTCACCGATGCAGAAAATAGGAGTCAGACCGTTAGCCAGCGCCAGTTTCACTTTCTCTTCCAAAATTTCTACAGTCTCGTGATAGTAAGCACGACGCTCAGAGTGACCCAGGATAACATACTTGGCACCGGTAGAAGCTACCATGGCAGCCGATACTTCGCCAGTATAGGCACCTGATTCCTTATCAGCACAGTTCTCTGCACCAACACCAATCTTGGCAGGGTCAACCAAGGGAGTAACCGATGCCAAATGGATAAACGGCGTACATATGATTACATCACAGTTGGGCTTTTCGTTAGCCAACACTTCGTTCAATTCTTTTGCAAGAGCAACGCCCTCCTGGAGGGTCTTGTTCATTTTCCAGTTTCCTGCAACAATGTTCTTTCTCATTTTGTCTTTATTTTTAAAGGGTTAATATATTGTTTTTACTTCTTTCCTTCCACAAATCCGGCATCGGTCTTCACATGACCTATCCTCTTCTCCCGACGCTTGATAATCAGTATATCCACAGCCAGTACCAGGCAAAGGGGAACGATGAACCAAAGCAGCACTTTCCCCATCGTATGCCAAAGACTGATGATTTCTTCCTGCCCCAAGGGGATCTTGTCCAAAGAGTCGTAAAGCGCATACTCATCGGGGAGATTGCCGTCGCTCCATTTATGCAAGATAGTACCATCCTTCAGCAAGAACATACCCGGATTGGAACGAATCATGGTCTTCAGCGCAATGTCGTCCGCCTGACAGAAAGGATATTCGGCCCCTGTCCGGTCGCTCCACTGCAGGATGTCTTCTTCCGTGGACGACGTCAAGGCATAGAAACCATAACCATGCTCCACGCTATAGTCATAAATTTCATTGATCAAATCGATGTTGCTGTCATCCGCCTTTTCGATGCGGTGAGCCACCAGCAGGAAAGTATATCCTTTGGCAGACAACACCTTTTCCGTAATATCCTCACCCGTTTCCACACTCAACATGGAGAAATCGTGGATAGGCGGTTCATATCCTTTCTCCTTCAAAACTGTACGCGCCGCAACAAAAGTCCAGGTCGTATCCGGATAGTTATCTAATGTAAACTCTTTCTTCACTCCATCCTTCTCGAGTATAAAGCGTGTGTCGTAAACAGAAGGCTTAGCTCCTTCGGGGATCTCCATTGCCTGCGGGATATTCACGCCAACCTTATAAGGGCGAAAGTCGATAATCGGCAAATTATGCTGACAATAAATGGACAGAGCAAATACAAACAGGATAGTGTACATGGAAAAGACCCATTCTATCTTACGGGTAATAAAACGTATCACATCTTTCCGCCAGCGAAATACCGAAAGGGCTGCCAACAGCAGAACAAGGTTTTTCCCGAAGGTTTCCCAATTGGTTAACACCCAAGCATCACCGAAGCAACCACAATCCGACACCGGATTGGCAATGGCAAGATAGAATGTAAAAGGGGTCATGAAAGCCATCAGCAACATAGCCATCCAAGCACTCCATGTTTTTCGAATGCCCAAAAACATATATACGCCGACACAGAACTCCAATGCCGCCAACAACATGGCACCCACAAACAACAATGAAGAAGGGAACCAGCTGCCCATGCCAAAGGCCGTCAGATAGTCCTGCAGCTTATAAAAAGTACCGAACGGGTCGATAGCCTTCACAAAACCTGAAAAGATGAAAACGCCTCCCAACAAAAAACGACAGGCATTCACCCATATTTTCCTCACAATATGTTTCTTATCAATCTCCAAATTCAATCTTTATCAAACCGAAAACCGAATAATTTATCATATCCATATAATTGGCATCCACTCCCTCGGACACCAGTGTCTGACCGGAAAGTGCCTCTATCTGTTTGGTACGGTAAAGCTTCATCAGAATAAGGTCGGTGTACGAACTGATACGCATACTACGCCATGCCTCGTCATAATCATGGTTTTTGGCCAACATCAACTCCAAAGAAGCCTTAGCATATTTGTCGTACAACATCAACACTTCTTCATTGCTCATATCCGCCGACTCGGCATAACCTTTTTCCAACTGAATAAGCCCAACAATACCATAGTTCACAATCGCAATGAATTCCGAGCGGATGCCTTCGTCCACCAAGGAAACACCTTTCGTCTCAATACTACGAATACGATTGGCTTTGATAAATATCTGGTCAGTCACAGAAGACGGACGCAAAATGCGCCAAGCCGGACCATAATCATGAAGCTTCTTGGTAAACAAATCACGACAGATGGTGATGACATGCTCGAATTGTTGCTTGGTATCTTTCATTTCTTCTATAAAATAGACTGCAAAGTTAGGAATAATTAAGAAATAAAGAAAAGAGGGTGCTCTAAATTATATTAAAGCACCCTCTTCCTATCAAGTTTGTTTCACGCTAGTTTATCATATCATGAACAACGCAACACCTGTCCTGGACGCAACACCGTCTTGGTAGTAATACGATTCAGTCGGCAAAGCTTGCTGACCGTTGTCCCCTGACGAGCTGCAATCTTCGACAGCGTATCTCCACGTTTCACCTTATAGAACAAATCACTACGTGATCCGTTTGTTGCCTTGGGCTTTTTCTCAAAAGTATAAGTATCGGCCACAATATCCTGCTTCTCAAAGTCAAACATCACAGCCGGATCAATGGCAATCCCCAAGAAACGGGTTTCAAAATGCAAATGAGAACCTGTAGAACGACCGGTATTTCCTCCCAACCCAATCGGCTCACCGGCCTTTACCAATTGATCAACGTTTACCAATTGCTTGGAAAGATGGCCATAAATAGTCTCCAGACCGTTGTCATGACGGATGACTACGTATTTTCCATACCCACGACGGCCTTGATTGGCCACAATACGTATCTTTCCATCAAAGGCCGCACGGATGGTATCACCAATATAAACCTTAATGTCCAATCCATAATGTGCCCTACGGCGACGGGGTCTATAGCCAAACACGTCATTGATACGCGTATGCTCAGTCGGCATACAGAAACCTGTCAAATCAATCGTATATTTATCAGGAATAATGGCATCCTTATAAACATGAACAGAGGTCGTATTCCATGAAGGATATATATCGAATGCCGGATACATGGATTGCTCCACACGAATCTGCTTCTGCAATACCAACGAATCTACACTCTTCAGTTTTCTATCGATAGGCGCTTGACGGGCAATGAGATCTTGCGAAAAAGAGTTCAAACTCACCATTGCCGTAACTGCACAAAAAAATAATTTAATTCCCGTATAATTCATTCCGTTTCGTCACTTGTCTTTCTCATATCCGCCTGACGTAACAGTCTCAATCCTTGTCACTCAAACCACACGGATACCTGCTTTTTCAAAAATTGTCTCAAAGGTAACATTTATCTCCGAAACGGCGCATCCCCAATTAAGTATTTTTTTCTTTAATGGAAAGAGAAACGAGTATCACAACGCACACAACTCCCTATACCACAGGATAATATATAAAAACATGTTTTACAACACATCTCTAAATACAGCCTCCAAATTAACACACATCAACTGATGGCCGCCCAATTGACATTACTTTTACGCAATGCCTTCAATTGCTTCCAGATAATTTCATTTTTTGGCAAGTTCCCTTCGGGGTCTTCATCCACAATCTGCTGTGCCACTCCACGCACATACTGCAACAGCTGTCCGTCGCGTGCAAGATCCGCAATCTTCAAATCAAAAGCCACACCACTCTGCTGTGTTCCTTCCAAATCGCCTGGTCCTCGCAATTTTAAGTCAGCCTCTGCTATCTCAAAACCATCGTTGGTGCGAACCATGATTTCCAATCTTCTACGGGTATCATCCGCCAGTTTATATCCAGTCACCAGGATACAATACGACTGATCGGCTCCACGCCCAACACGTCCACGCAGCTGATGCAATTGAGACAAGCCGAAACGCTCAGCATTCTCTATAATCATAACAGACGCGTTCGGCACATTCACTCCTACCTCAATCACGGTAGTAGCAACCATAATCTGCGCCTCTCCTGATACAAATAACTGCATCTGTGCATCCTTCTCAGCCGGCTTCATTTTGCCATGTACCTTGCATACCCGACAATCAGGAAAAGCTTCACATACATGCAGGTATCCTTCCTCCAAATTTTTCAGGTCTATCTTCTCGCTTTCCTTTATCAACGGATAGACAATATAGACCTGTCTTCCTTCCCTAATCTGCTTGCGGACAGACTGATACAAACTTTCACGACGGTTATCGAACTGATGGATGGTAGCAATCGGTTTTCGTCCGGGAGGCAGTTCATCAATGACCGACACGTCTAAATCACCATACAACGTCATAGCCAAGGTCCGAGGAATAGGTGTAGCCGTCATTACCAACACATGGGGAGGCTGTACGTTCTTAGTCCACAAACGGGCACGTTGGGCCACACCAAAACGATGCTGTTCGTCGATGACGACCAACCCCAAGGAAGAAAAGTTCACCGTATCCTCAATAACGGCATGAGTTCCTATCAAGATTTTCACATCGCCCGACAACAAGCCCTCCAGTATGATTTCTCTACGCTTTCCTCGAATCGAACCAGTCAACAATTCCACCCTGACATCCATACCACATAGCAATTCACGTATGGTCTCATAATGTTGGTTGGCCAAAATCTCCGTTGGCGCCATCATGCACGCCTGATACCCGTTGTCCAAAGCTATAAGCATACTCATCAGAGCCACCAGCGTTTTTCCACTTCCCACATCCCCTTGCAATAGTCGGTTCATCTGTCGTCCGGAGCCCAAATCATGCCTTATTTCTTTCAATACTCTCTTCTGGGCTCCTGTCAGTTCAAAAGGGAGATTACGGGTATAAAAGGTATTGAATACATCCCCTATGCGACTAAATACATAGCCTCTGTATTTTCGCTGACGGTCGCAGGCATAACGCAAGATATTGAGCTGTACATAGAACAGTTCCTCGAACTTCAACCTATACTGAGCCTTACGCAACAAATCTGCATTACCGGGAAAATGAATATTAACCAATGCTTCAGTCAAAGGCATCAAATGATGCCCCGCCAAAATTTCAGAAGAAAGGGTTTCAGACAGAGGTTCACGCAGTTGCTGAACAAGCGTCCCCATCATTTTTTCTATCGCATTCGAATTCAGAAAAGACCGTTTCATCTTCTCTGTCGTATTGTAATAAGGACGCAATCCCATTGCATCCATTCTTACCTCCGTAACCAAATCCACATCAGGATGGGCGATATTGACACGCCCGTTAAAAACAGTAGGCCGACCAAAAACAATGTATTCCTGATGCACCTTGTATTTTCCTGTCAGAAACTTAATTCCCTGAAACCAAACCAAATCCACAAAGCCGGTGCCGTCCGTGAAGTGGGCAATCAACCTCCGTTGCCGTCCTTCACCAGCAATTTCAAAGCTACGGATTTCACCTTTCAATTGTATGTAAGGCATTGTTCCATCTATCTCACGGATGGAATAAATCCGACTGCGATCCACATATTTATAAGGGAAATAGTACAACAGATCGTGCAACGTACAAACGCCCAACTCCTTATTTAATATTGCGGCACGTTGCGGCCCCACTCCTGGCAGGTATTTTATGTCTTGAGTTGCTAAATCGAACATCCTTCCAACAAAGCCGAAGCTATCTTCAAATCAAAAGGAGTGGTTATCTTGATGTTTTCCCGGTTGCCTTCCACCAATGAAACCGATACGCCCATCGCTTCTACAACCGAAGCATCATCTGTAAATTGAGAGACATAGGGTTGTTCATAGGCCTGGTTCAACAAAGCAGCATCGAACACCTGTGGCGTCTGCACCAACCGATATTCATCACGAGGCACCGTAACACTCCTCCCATCTTGCAGGTGCCTCACTGTCTCAACCACTCCAATACAAGGAACAACTGCCCGCTTTTGCAATGCCTCCGCATAGCAACGTCCAATTACTTCGGGCGAGACAAAAGGGCGCACACCATCATGTACTCCCACCAAAGCCGGAGCTTCCACCAAAGCCAGGCCATTTTTGACCGAATGAAAACGGGTTTCCCCACCATCGGCAATCTGAAGAGGACGATCAAAACGGTGCTTCCTGCACAAATCCAGCCAAAACGCCTGCTGATCGTGAGGAAGCACCAAGATTATCCGCATGTCCCGATCGTAAGCATAAAAGGCGTCTATAGTATGCATCAAGACAGGTTTCCCACCTATCGGCAGGAACTGTTTGGGCAAATCCGCCCCCATACGCAAACCTTTACCTCCGGCTACAATTAGAACATACTGCGTCATATATTTTATTTTGTCAAGCACATGGCAGTCTTCAATTCTTTCATCTTTTCCTTACCACAAAGATGTTCCACGAGTGCCAAACCAAATTCGATAGCGGCACCAGGACCTTTACCGGTGATAAAGTTGCCATCCTTTTCTACCATTGCACCTGTATATTCAGCTCCTTCCAGATATTTGTCAAAGCCCGGATAACAGGTAGCTTTCTTGCCTTTCAGCAGTCCCAGATTGCCCAGTACCATAGGAGCGGCACAAATGGCAGCAATTGCCTTGTTTGCCGAGGCCTGCTTCAACAATTCCTTACGTAAATCTTCACACTCGTTCAATGTCGTTGCTCCAGGCAGTCCACCAGGCAAAACCAGCATTTCAGCATCATAGAAATCACAGTTCACGATATTTTTGTCACACAGTACAGAAATTCCATGTGCACCTTTGACTATTTCATCAGGCGTCACAGACACCATAGCGACATTCACACCTGCACGCTTCAAGATATCAACAGCAGCAAAGGCTTCCATTTCTTCAAAACCGTCTGCAAAAAAGACATAAACAGTTCCCATAGTCAAGTTCTCCTTTATTTCAAGTTAAAATAATATGTTATAGTTCCCGATTGATTGTTCAATCCGCTGACCGAATTAAAGCGTGCTTTCCTCGCCGCATCCTCAGCAGCCTTACGCAAAGCAGAATTAACAGTATTTGTCTGCCTGTTTATACTAGTGGCTATCACCTGTCCGGCAGGATTCACAGTAATGTTTACCACGACCTTTCCTTCGTCCTGCACGTTATAAACAGGTTTGGGCAAACCTCCTGCTCCGATAGAACGTCCATTCAGACTGAATGTACCATAACCTCCCACGCCACTCATGGCTCCTTCCGGCGCATTCCCCGTAGGGCTACCTTGAATACCTGTTCCCTCAGAGTTACCCTTACTGCCCATCTGTGCGCCTTTACCGAAAGCACCTGCCACCTTGCGGCGAGCAGCTTCCTCGGCCTCTTTGCGTTCACGTTCAGCTTTGGCCTCGGCCAGCTTACGTGCTTCTTCAGCCTTTTCGGCTTCCGTTTTCTCAGGTTTCTTTACCTCTTCTTTCTTCACAGATTTCGTTTCGGGTTTCAACGCAACCGTCTCTTCCATATCCTGTGTCATGATTTCCTGTTCGGAAGTTTCCTGCGGCAAGGGTTCCGTTTCTTCAGGCATCACATCTACATCTACCAAAGAGGGATCTGCGGTACCCCACGCATCAGGCACTTCACCTAGCATCACAGGCATACCTCCTTCTTCAGCAGGTGCCGGCACAATAAACCCCGCCCACAACAAAAAGACTATCAGGACGACATGCACCAGCAATGCCCCGCCCAAACCTATGTATTTACCTTTTTCCTTTTGAGTCACAGCCAGAATTTATTAGTATAACATCCAAATGCCAATCCATTTGTTCCATCACTTTCCGTCAGGCGGGCGCGTGGCCAACACCATCTTAAAGTGATTTTCATTCGCAATATTCAGTACCTTCACTATTTCCCGATAAGGCACCGTCTCGTCCGCATACAGGGCAACATACATTTCCGGTTCCTTTTCTGCACATTGCTGCAAAAAAGGTGTCAGTTCTTCCAACGTAATCGACTGCTCCTTTTCATTGCCGAATGCAGCATAGAAGTTCAAATCCTTATCAATGATTACACGCGTCAATGGTTTGGCCGACGTCTGCTGCTTACCCTGGGGAAGCAACACCTTAATGGCATTAGGTGAGACCACCGTCGATGTAATCATGAAGAAAATCAGCAGCAGGAATATCACGTCCGTCATGGACGCCATACTGAAATTGGGCGATATTTTGGCTCTACGTTTCAGCATGGCTCATTCAATAAATCCATGAAAGCCATCGTCTTGGCCTCCATTTTATTTACCACTCCATCAACCAGCGTCACCAGGTAGTTATAGGCAAACATTGCAATAATACCTACAATCAAACCTCCGACGGTAGTAATCATAGCCTCGTATATACCTCCGGACAGCAACGTGATATCGATGTTGTTCCCTGCATTTGCCATTTCAAAGAAAGCTCGTACCATACCAGTCACCGTACCCAAGAAGCCTATCATCGGTGCTCCGGCTGCAATGGTTGCCATGATGGTCAGCCCTTTCTCAAGCTTGGCCACTTCAATGTTACCCACATTCTCAATGGCAGCCTGCACATCACTCACTGGTCGTCCTAAACGACTGATACCTTTTTCAATCATACGGGCCGAAGGGGTGTTTACGTTACGGCAATAGGACAAGGCTGCTTTGATTTCTCCAGCCAGGATATAATCCTTTATCTTATCCATAAACATGGGATCTTCCTTGCCTGCCTTGCGGATGACATAATTCCGCTCGAACAAAATATAGAAGCACAACAATGAAAGTAATCCCAGTACAACCATAATCCAGCCGCCTTTCACAGCCATACTCCACAAACTCATCTCTTCCGGACCCGCTACTGGAGTCAAAACCGGATTGGCGCCCGCAATCGAGTCAGCCATCGCCGGAGCCACTTGGGCCAATAATAACATTACATTCATGAACGAAGACAATTTTTATATTCTTGAATGGTACGCTGCAAACCCAAGTACAATGCATCACTGATCAATGCATGTCCTATCGACACCTCGTCCAGCCAAGGGATATTTTGATAAAAGTAATTCAAGTTCACCAAACTGAGGTCGTGACCGGCATTCAGACCAAGCCCCAATCGCCGGGCGGCTTTGGCTGCTTCCACAAAAGGAGCAACCGCTTCTTCCCGATTTTTGTTATAGCCCGAAGCATAAGGCTCGGTATATAGCTCAACACGGTCGGCACCCGCCTTAGCCGCATATTCAATCATTTCCACATCGGTGGACACAAACACTGACGTACGTATGCCTGCCTTATTAAAACGGTCGAGCACCTCGCTGAGAAAATCCAGGTTTGTTTTAGTGTCCCATCCTGCATTCGAAGTCAGCTGGGTTGGGCTGTCAGGCACCAATGTCACCTGATGTGGTTTTACCTTCAAAACCAGATCTATAAAATCCGGTGCCGGATAGCCTTCTATATTAAATTCTGTATGCAACAACGGACGCAAATCATATACATCTTTTTTACGGATATGACGCTCATCGGGACGTGGATGGACCGTAATACCATCCGCACCGAAATTTTCGCAATCGAGCGCCACTTTCACAACGTCCGGCACATTTCCCCCACGCGCATTGCGCAGGGTTGCCACCTTGTTTATGTTTACACTTAATTTAGTCATAATTTCAACGTTAGTCTGGGCAAAAGTACAAATAATAGTCATAAGTTAACAGGAATATTATAAAAAAATAGCATCTTTGCAAAGCTAATAACAAAACCTGCTGTATGAAATTTGCCATATTCGGAAACATTTATCAAGCCAAAAAGTCCTCATACGCCGAACGTCTGTTCAAGCTCCTTGCCCGACACGATGCCCAAATCTGCGTCTGTCAGGAATTCCACAGCTTCCTGACGGAAAGCCTTCACATGGACCTTCCGCCTGTCGAACTGTTCAATCATGACAATTTCGATGCAGATATCGTTATCAGTCTTGGAGGCGACGGAACCTTCCTAAAAGCCGCAAGCCGGGTAGGCAAAAAAGAGATTCCCATTTTAGGCATCAATACAGGTCGTTTGGGCTTTCTGGCCGACATTTCGCCTGACGAGATGGAAAGCACCCTCGAAGACATCTATAATCACCATTATAAGATAGAGGAGCGCAGCGTACTCCAACTGACCTGCAACGACAAAAATCTGATGCGCTGTCCATATGCCCTCAATGAAATTGCCGTGCTCAAGCGCGACAGTTCGTCCATGATCAGCATCCATACGGCCATCAACGGAGCGCCACTCACCACATACCAAGCCGACGGACTGATTATTGCTACTCCAACAGGCTCTACCGCCTACTCTCTCAGCGTAGGGGGGCCTATTATCGTGCCTCACAGTAAAACCATCGCCATCACTCCCGTAGCTCCCCATAGCCTCAACATGCGCCCCATCGTTATCTGCGACGATTGGACCATTACCCTTGACGTAGAAAGCCGCAGCCACAACTTCCTGGTAGCCATCGACGGACGTAGTGAATCGTGCAAAGAAAGTACCCGACTAACCATCTCGCGTGCAGACTATATGATTAAAGTCATCAAACGGTTTGACCACATTTTCTTCAATACATTGCGCAATAAAATGATGTGGGGAGCAGACATAAGATAATATCCCTTCCAAAAAAGCGCAACGCAGGCTTCCTTTAATAGAATAAATTTTCTACTTTTGCACGTTATTCATTTTAAATTGAACGTCGAAAAATGAACGAAGAGATAAAAAAGGCTTGTCAGGTGATGCGCGAGGGCGGAGTGATACTCTACCCCACCGACACGATCTGGGGAATTGGTTGCGACGCCACCAATGAAGACGCCGTACGTCGGGTATATGAAATCAAGCAACGGGCCGACAGCAAAGCTATGCTGGTACTGGTGGACTCGGCCGTCAAGGTAGATTTCTATGTGCAGGATGTGCCCGAAGTGGCCTGGGACCTCATCGAGCTGACCGACAAACCGCTGACCATCATCTATTCGGGTGCACGTAACTTGGCACCCAATCTCTTGGCCGAGGACGGCAGTGTGGGTATTCGCGTCACAAGCGAAGAATTCTCCAAACGTTTGTGCCAGCAGTTCCGTAAGGCCATCGTTTCGACATCAGCCAATGTCAGTGGACAGCCCTCGCCGCAAAACTTCAGTGAAATCAGCGAAGAAATCAAAGCAGCTGTAGATTATATCGTCGATTACCGACGCGAAGAAACAGGCAAGGCCAAACCGTCAAGTATCATCAAGCTGGACAAAGGCGGTGTCATTAAAATCATCAGACAGTAAGATCATGAAGGGAGAACGGAAAAATCTGTTGCAACGCTTCCTTGTTTGGCGCGAGAAGAACATTAAGGAGAAACGGTTCATTTTGATACTCAGTTTCTTGGTTGGTATATTCACCGCCTTTGCTGCCTTAATCTTGAAAATGCTCATCCATTGGATAAAGAACTTCCTGACAGAAAACTTCGATACTACGGAAGCCAACTATCTGTACTTGGTTTACCCTGTGGTCGGCATCTTTTTGGCAGGATTGTTCGTGCGCTACGTGGTGAAAGACGACATCAGCCATGGTGTGACACGCATACTTTATGCCATCTCGCGACGGCAGGGACGTATCAAACGACACAATACATGGTCGTCCATCATTGCCAGTTCCATCACTATCGGATTCGGTGGTTCGGTCGGAGCAGAGGCCCCTATCGTACTGACGGGTTCGGCTATCGGCTCCAACTTGGGCAGTCTCTTCAAAATGGAACACCGTACGCTGATGTTGCTCGTAGGATGTGGAGCAGCAGGTGCGGTGGCAGGTATCTTCAAGGCTCCTATAGCCGGACTGGTATTCACGCTGGAGGTACTGATGATAGACCTCACCATGTCGTCACTACTGCCCTTACTGATATCAGCAGTAACGGCAGCCACGGTATCCTATGTCGTAACGGGACAGGAAGCAATGTTCCGTTTCCACTTGGATCAGCCGTTCGAATTGAACCGTATTCCCTACGTCATCATGCTAGGCATCTTCTGCGGCTTGGTTTCGCTCTATTTCACACGTGCGATGAGTTCGGTAGAAGGTTTGTTCGGACGCCTGCGCACACCTTACAAGAAACTGGCCGTAGGCGGTGCCACACTGAGTATCCTCATCTTCCTTTTCCCGCCTCTTTACGGCGAAGGATACGAAACTATCGAACTTTTGTTGAACGGCACGACCAACGCCGAGTGGGATACAGTAATGAACAACTCTTTCTTCTACGGACATGGCAATCTGCTTCTTGTCTATCTGATGCTGATCATTCTCTTCAAAGTATTCGCTTCAAGTGCCACCAACGGCGGCGGCGGTTGCGGCGGTATCTTTGCTCCCTCGCTTTACCTGGGGTGTATCGCAGGCTTCGTCTTCTCACACTTCAGTAATGAATTCGAAGTGACGACCCAACTCACCGAAAAGAACTTTGCCCTGATGGGTATGGCTGGGGTGATGAGTGGTGTGATGCACGCCCCGCTGACGGGTGTTTTCCTCATTGCCGAATTAACAGGCGGTTACGACCTGTTCCTGCCGCTAATGATTGTGTCCGTCAGTTCCTACCTGACCATTATCGTGTTCGAGCCTCATAGCATCTATTCCATGCGTCTGGCCAAGAAAGGCGAATTGCTGACCCACCACAAAGACAAGGCCGTGTTGACGCTGATGAAGGTGGAGAACGTTGTTGAAAAAGACTTTGTCGTAGTTCATCCCGAAATGGACTTGGCCGAAATGGTACGAGCCATCTCCAAGTCGAAACGTAACATCTTCCCCGTAACCGACCAGGAGGGTAAACTACTAGGTATCGTACAACTAGATGATATACGCAACATCATGTTCCGTCAGGAACTGTACCACCGCTTCACCGTAAGCAAGTTCATGACCTCAGCTCCCGGTCGCCTCTACGACACGGATAACATGGAACAGGTGATGCAGACTTTCGATGACACCAAGGCCTGGAATCTGCCTGTCGTTGACCAGGAAGGCAAATACTTGGGCTTTGTCTCGAAATCGAAGATATTCAACTCATACCGCGAGGTACTCGTACATTTCTCGGATGAATAATCTCTGAACATATTCCAAACCTATAAATGAGTAACATGAAGAAAGAAAACTTAAGAATCGTATATATGGGTACCCCCGACTTCGCCGTGGAAACATTGCGTTGCCTGGTAGAAGGCGGCTACAACATAGTGGGCGTCATCACCATGCCCGACAAACCCGCCGGGCGTGGGCACAAATTGCAATACTCGCCCGTCAAGCAGTATGCACTGGACCACAACCTGCCCCTGCTCCAGCCCGAGAAGCTGAAAGACGAAGAGTTCTTGAACGCCCTGCGCGCCTGGCAGGCCGACCTGCAGATTGTCGTAGCCTTCCGTATGTTGCCCGAAGTGGTGTGGAATATGCCCCGTCTGGGAACTTTCAACCTGCATGCCTCGCTCCTGCCCCAATACCGCGGAGCCGCGCCCATCAACTGGGCCGTCATCAATGGCGAAACCGAGACAGGTATCACCACCTTCTTTCTGAAGCATGAGATTGATACGGGCGAAGTCATCCAGCAGGTCCGCGTTCCCATTGCCGACACCGATGACGTGGGAATCGTCCACGACAAACTGATGATGCTGGGCGGCAAGCTGGTAACCGAAACCGTGGACGCTATTCTGAATGGTACGATTCACTGCATCCCACAGGAAGAAATGGGTGTGACGGGCGAGCTGAAACCTGCTCCCAAAATCTTCAAGGAAACATGCCGCATCGACTGGAACCAACCCGTGAAGCGCATCTACGACTTCGTACGGGGCCTCTCGCCTTATCCGTCAGCTTGGACCGAACTGATACAACCCGACGGAACATCGGTCGTACTGAAAGTTTTCGAAACCGAAAAAATCACCAAATCCCATAATTTGGAAGTCGGAACCCTTCTTACCGATGGCAAGACCTATATTCACGTAGCTGTTCAAGATGGTTTTATCAGTATCCGTTCCCTGCAACTGCCGGGTAAAAAACGGCTGAAAACTGACGAACTGCTCCGCGGCTTCCGTTTGGACAATACATTCAAAATGAAATAACAATGGAATAAAACAAGGAAAACATCCTTTTCCTCCTCAGAAAACAGTGAGATACTAAAAGCCTATGAAACCTATCATTTCCCCCTCCATTCTGTCGGCCGACTTCGGAAACCTGGCACGTGACATCGACATGTTGAACCGAAGCGAAGCGGATTGGTTGCACATCGACATCATGGACGGTGTATTCGTTCCCAACATATCCTTTGGATTTCCTGTATTGAAACACGTAGCCAGACTCACCCAAAAGCCTCTTGACGTTCATCTTATGATTGTCCAGCCCGAGAAATTCATTCCCGAAGTCAAAGCACTGGGTACAGAAATCATGAATGTTCACTACGAGACTTGTCCTCACCTGCACCGAGTAGTACAGCAAATACGTGAGGCGGGGATGAAACCGGCAGTCACTATCAACCCTGCTACGCCCGTCATGTTGCTGAAAGACATTGTCCGCGAAGTGGAGATGGTACTTCTCATGGGGGTCAATCCCGGATTCGGCGGCCAGAAATTCATACAAAGTACCGTGGAGAAAGTATGTGAGCTGAAAGAACTCATCACACAAACCGGCTCAAAAGCGTTGATTGAGGTGGACGGAGGTGTCAATTTGGAAACTGGTGCCCGTCTGGTAAAGGCTGGAGCAGATGTTCTTGTAGCGGGAAATGCAGTCTTCTCTGCCCCCTGTCCTGAAGAGATGATCCACGCCCTGAAGAACCTGTAACCACGACTGCCTTTGTTTATTGCCGCACTACAGCAGCATCCTTTTCTGCGGCTGTTGTTACCGTTAGTCATAGGAATTGTATGCGGGGACGCTTTTCCGCATGCAGTTCCTATGATGGTTTGGACAGGTATTCTGGCGGTTTCCTGTATATGCCTGTTCGTTTCCTACCTTATTAACTGGAAATACCTGTTCGGCCTTCTTCTTTTTATCCTACTCGTTACAACAGGTTTCGGACTGGCAGCCAAGCATTTGGCAGACACTTCCCTCCCAGCATCCCAACACGCCTCCATCTATCAGATAACAATCAACCAGACTCCCGAACAGAAAGAGCGCAGTATCCTCTGCCCGGCGACCATCATACGAATGCAGCAAGCAGATTCCACCCTGGGAACACCTCACCCCTGCCCGCAAGTTTTGCTTTATCTTCAACCAGATTCGGCAGCGGCTTCCTTGAAACGGGGAGACCAACTATGGATACAGGCCCATATCCTCCCTCCTGCCAACAAAGGCCTCCCGCATGAATTCGACTACGCACGCTTCCTGCAACGCCGTGGCATAAGCGGAACCGCCTTCGTCCCCACAGGCCGATGGCAAAAAGTCGGGCACGATTCCCTTCGGACCTTCCGACAGAAAGCGGCCGACCAGCAAGAGAAAATAGTCAACCTCTATCGTCGCTTGGGTTTTCAAGGAGACGAACTGGCTGTACTGTCCGCCCTAACCGTAGGCGACAAGGACGAACTGAGCGAAGACATCATCGAAACCTACTCCATCACAGGAGCCAGCCACGTACTGGCTTTGTCGGGACTTCACATCGGCTTTCTGTATGCCTTGTTTTGGTTACTGATGGCCCCCCTCTGGAAACGCTGGCGCCTGCTGAAACTTCCGTTGCTCACTTTTATCGTTCTCCTCCTATGGGGCTTCGCATTTCTCACGGGACTGTCCCCCTCTGTGGTTCGCTCTGTCTGCATGTTCTCCATCCTAACCCTTTCCCATCTGCAACACGAAAAGGCCGTTTCAGTCAACACGCTGGCCGCTACCGCCTTTTTCATGCTGCTCGTCCATCCGATGTGGTTGTTCGACGTAGGCTTCCAATTGTCCTTCGTTGCCGTCGCTTCCATCCTCATGTTCTACCCTAAGCTCAATCGTCTTTATTCAGGTGACCATTGGATTATCCGAAAAGTATGGGGACTGATGAGCGTATCCATCGCCGCCCAAATAGGAACGGCTCCCCTCGTCATTTTCTACTTCTCGCGCTTCTCCACCCATTTTCTGTTCACCAATCTGTGGGTCATCCCCATGGTATCCCTCGTCCTCTATGCCTCCGTCTTCTTGCTGCTGCTGAGTCCCTTCACAGCCCTGCAAGCCGCCGTGGCCCCCTACGTCGGAAAGCTCATAGAGATGCAGAACCATGTATTGCAACAAATCGAACAATGGCCCTACGCCTCGTTCGACCGCCTCAGCCTGGATGTTTGTGAAGTCCTGCTCATCTATCTGATCCTTCTATTCATCTACCGCTACCAAAAGTTACGTATTTCCGCCAATGCCTACGCACTTGTGAGTATGATACTGATATTCTGCGCATACCACACGATCACCCTCATCAGTCGAACTCCGCACAAGAGTATCGCTTTCTAT
Organism: Candidatus Bacteroides merdavium; assembly: GCA_019116805.1. GTDB lineage: Bacteria > Bacteroidota > Bacteroidia > Bacteroidales > Bacteroidaceae > Bacteroides > Bacteroides merdavium. The sequence goes on from DXAV01000063.1 coordinate 30,072, forward strand.
AACGTACAGGACTGCCCGTCCGTACATTGCCTGACCAACGGACCACGATCCTGGCTCGTCTGTGCCGACAGCCTTCCTCGTCCCCAATGGCTCTGCCAGTCGTTGTCGTCCCATTGGAACCGCATGGGGTTGGATGTTCCCAAAATTCTGACAGGACATCATGACGGTCCCTCCCTCAACCTTCACGACAACATCCTGACCTATGGAGGCAAGCGTATCTGCCTGCTCAACGATAACCGTTGGCGGGGAAAGAGTGCCACTCATCCACTTCCCATTGACTATCTCTACATTTCCCGAGGTTATCATGGTGGCATCACCGAGCTGACCTCTCTATTTCACATCCGAACCGTTATCTTGGACGGTTCGCTATCCCCTTATTTCCACAAAAAGATAACGGCAGACTGTTTGAAACTAGGTATCCGTTACCACTTGCTCGAACGGGAAGGGCATATTCAAGTTCTTCTGTAACGTCCAGGCATTGCAGCCCGTTTTACCAGACAAAAGGCTGTTTTATTCCTCGGAAAGCATCCTGTTTCTCTCCGCAACTCATACATCCCCTTTTATCAGTAAAGCCTTTTGCATTTTTTAATGGCTAAAAATCGAAAAGCTCAAACAATCGGGTTATCTTTGAAAACATCAAATTTTGCAGCTATGAAATATAAACTTTTAGTTCTCGATGTGGACGGAACACTTCTCAATGAAGACAAGAATATCAGTAAACGTACACTGTCCGCATTGCTGAAAGTACAGCAAATGGGAGTACGTATTGTATTGGCATCGGGCAGACCGACCTACGGATTGATGCCTATAGCCAAAGCACTTGAATTGGGCCTCTACGGCGGCTTCATCCTGTCCTACAATGGCTGTCAGATTATCGACGCCCGCAACGGACAAGTCCTGTTTGAACGCAGAATAAACCCAGAGATGCTGCCCTATATCGAAAAGAAAGCTGCCAAAAACAATTTCGCGCTGTTCACCTACCACGATGACACCTTGCTAACCAGCCAGCCGGACAATGTACACGTCAGGGAAGAAGCAGCACTAAACAATCTGAAAATCATCGAAGAAAGTGAATTTTCCACCGCCATCGACTTCGCTCCCTGCAAGTGTATGCTGGTAAGCGACGACGAGGAAGCGCTAGTCAACCTCGAGAGTCACTGGAAAAAGCGCCTGGACGGTGTACTCGACGTATTCCGCTCGGAGAATTATTTCCTGGAAGTAGTGCCCTGTTCTATCAACAAGGCCAATACCCTGTCTGTCCTACTGGAACAACTGGAAGTGAAACGCGATGAAGTGATGGCCATCGGTGACGGTGTATGCGACGTAGCCATGATCCAACTGGCCGGAATGGGTATCGCAATGGGCAACTCGGTGGACTCCGTAAAGATTTGTGCCGATTATATCACAGACACCAACGAAAACGATGGCGTAGCCCAAGCCGTAGAAAAACTAATTTTGGCAGACATCCGCGCCACCCAAATCCCCCTCGACCAGCTGAACGCCCAAGGGAAACATGCCTTAATGGGAAATCTGGGCATCCAATACACCTACGCAGCCGAAGATCGCGTGGAAGCCACCATGCCGGTAGATCACCGCACACGCCAACCCTTTGGCATCCTACACGGAGGAGCTACGCTGGCATTGGCCGAAACCGTAGCCGGGCTGGGGTCAATGATAGCCTGCCAGCCCGACGAATTCGTGGTAGGAATGCAAGTAAGCGGCAACCACATTTCTTCTGCTCACGAAGGTGACACGGTACGTGCCGTGGCTACCATCGTACATAAAGGACGCTCATCACACGTCTGGAATGTGGATGTATTTACCTCGACCAACAAGCTGGTATCATCCATACGCGTGGTAAACAGCGTCATGAAGAAACGCTGACCACCGCTTCCGATACAAGATTCAGAAAGAAAACCATCCGCTCCCTCGCCCGAAAACAAACTTTTTCGTACTTTTGCAAACCAATAATCACTTCAAAAGAGAAAAGGTACATGTTAAGCAAAGTAATTGCCCAAGCCAATATTGATCACTTCGCCAAATGGCTCGACCATGCGGAGCGGATGGTTATCGTAACACATGTAGGTCCGGACGGCGACGCCATCGGCTCTTCTTTAGGCCTGTGGCATTTCCTCAACTCACAGGAAAAGACAGCCAACATCATTGTCCCCAATGCCTTCCCCGACTTCCTGAAGTGGATGCCGGGCAGCAAGGACATCCTGCAATACGACCGTTACAAGGAGTTCGCCGACCAGCTCATTGCAGAAGCCGACGTCATCTGCTGCCTGGACTTCAACGCCTTGAGCCGCATTGACGCAATGGCCGACGCCGTCAGAAACTCGCCTGCACGCAAGATTCTGATAGACCATCACCTGCATCCCGAGGACTTCTGCCGCATCGTCATCTCCCACCCCGAAATATCTTCGACATCCGAACTCATCTTCCGCCTGATCTGCCGCATGGGCTACTTCAGCGACATCACCAAGCAGGGAGCAGAGTGTATCTATACAGGCATGATGACCGATACGGGCGGATTTACCTACAACTCCAACAACCGCGAAATCTACTTCATCATCAGCGAACTGCTCTCCAAGGGCATCGACAAGGACGCCATCTACCGCAAGGTGTTCAACACCTACTCCGAGAGTCGCCTGCGCCTGATGGGACACGTGCTGACACAGATGAAGGTCTATCCCGAATACCGCACCGCGCTGATATCGCTCACCGAAAAGGAACAGAAACAATTCAGCTACATCCGTGGCGACAGCGAAGGTTTTGTCAACATCCCGCTCAGCATCAAGAACGTAGTCTTCTCCTGCTTCCTGCGTGAGGACACCGAAAAGCCGATGATCAAAATCTCCCTGCGCTCGGTAGGTACCTTCCCCTGTAACCAGCTGGCCGCCGAATTCTTTGGCGGAGGCGGACACCTGAACGCATCGGGTGGCGAATTCTATGGCACGATGGAAGAAGCCCGCCAGGTATTCGAACAGGCATTGGAGAAATACAAACCCCTGCTCAACGCCAAAGGATAAAAAGCCAAGAGTAAAGGTTAAAAGATACGAACTTTACTTCCGTATCTTTCAATATTCAAGGAAATCAGATACTTTTGCACGAAATTTCTATTAATTACTGATTGTCAGATGAAGAAACTCATATTATTCCTTTTTATATTGCTAAGCGCCAGCTTTGCCTTCCAGGCTTGCGACGACACAAAGACCTATGCCGAAATGTTGGAAGAAGAAGACGATGCCATCGCCGATTTCATCAACAAGGAAGGTATTAAGGTCATTAGCCAGACCGAATTCTTTGATAACGACTCTGTGACGGATGTCGAGAAGAACGAATTTGTCCAACTATCCAGCGGCGTCTATATGCAGATTGTGGACAAAGGTTCAGACAATCCTGCCGACACCGTAAAGAACAACGACCTGATACTGGTGCGCTTCATGGAGTATAGCCTGTTAGACAAAGATACCACCTTAAGCAATCTGAGTATCCCCTACATGGTGGATGAATTCAAGTACACCGTTTCGTCCTCTTCCATCGCAGGTATATTCACACAAGGTTTGATGTACTCCTGGTACGATTACACGGCGGTACCTGCAGGATGGCTGGTTCCCCTGCCTTACGTACGCGACAGAGCTCATGTCCGCCTCATCGTACCTTCCAAGATGGGACATCAAGGTGCCATGCAGTATGTTTATCCCTACTATTACGACATCACCAAATATCAGATTTACAAATAGTATTCAAACATCATCAACTAATACTTTTAAATTATTAACCTATGACTCTAATCAAATCTATCTCTGGAATCCGCGGAACCATTGGCGGCAGCACAGGCGAGGGACTCAATCCGCTCGACATCGTGAAATTCACTTCTGCGTATGCAACCCTGATCCGCAAAACGTGTACCGTAAAAAGCAACAAGATTGTAGTGGGCCGCGACGCCCGCCTCTCCGGCGAAATGGTGAAGAACGTAGTGGTAGGTACCCTGATGGGTATGGGATGGGACGTGGTTGACATCGACCTGGCCTCCACACCGACCACCGAACTGGCCGTCACCATGGAAGGTGCCAGCGGCGGTATCATCCTCACCGCTTCGCACAACCCCAAACAGTGGAACGCCCTGAAGCTGCTGAACGAAAAAGGTGAATTCCTGAACAAGGAAGAAGGCAACGAAGTGCTCCGCATTGCCGAAGCCGAAGCCTTCGAATACGCCGAAGTAGACAAGCTGGGTACTTACCGCAAGGACCTGACCTACAATCAAAAGCATATCGACAGCGTACTGGCGCTCAATCTCGTTGACGTAGAAGCCATCCGCAAGGCCGACTTCCACATAGCCATCGACTGCGTGAACTCCGTGGGCGGCATCATCCTGCCCCAGCTGTTCGAAGCACTGGGTGTGAAGCATGTAGAGAAGCTCTACTGCGAACCGACCGGCAATTTCCAGCACAACCCCGAACCGCTGGAAAAGAACTTGGGCGACATCATGAACCTGATGAAGGCCGGCAAGAACGACGTGGCTTTCGTGGTTGACCCCGATGTGGACCGTCTGGCCATCATCTGCGAAGACGGACGCATGTACGGCGAAGAATATACATTGGTTAGTGTAGCAGATTATATTCTGAAGCATACACCGGGCAGCACCGTTTCCAACCTGAGCTCTACCCGCGCCCTGCGTGACGTAACCCGTAAGTACGGACAGGAATACTTTGCATCGGCTGTGGGCGAAGTGAACGTCACCACAAAGATGAAGGAAGTGGGTGCCGTTATTGGCGGTGAAGGCAACGGCGGTGTCATCTATCCCGCCAGCCACTACGGACGCGACGCGCTGGTAGGTATCGCCCTCTTCCTGAGCCACCTGGCACACGAAGGCAAGAAGGTGAGCGAACTGCGTGCCACCTATCCCGCCTACTTCATGGCCAAGAACCGTGTGGACCTGACGCCCGACACCGACGTGGACGCCATCCTGGCCAAGGTGAAGGAAATCTACAAGAACGAGGAAATCAACGACATCGACGGTGTGAAGATTGACTTCCCCGAAAAGTGGGTACACCTGCGCAAGAGCAACACGGAACCGATTATCCGCGTATATAGCGAAGCCCACACGCAAGAAGAAGCCGAAGAAATCGGCCAGCAGATTATGAAAGTAATTGAAGAACTGGCGAAATAAATGAAGAACTGATAATGAAGAATGAAGAATTGCTTTTCGAGTGATTCTTCATTCTTTTTTATGCCTTATTCTTCATTCCTCATTCTTCATTTAAATCACTTTCTCCACTTCTCCCTCGAAGTTGGGTGTAAAGATGCCCTTGCCCAGATTGGCACGGATTTCCTCTACGGGCCAGAAGCGGCCGCCGTCCAGTTCGTCGCTGGGAGTGACAGGACCGTCGTACACAGTCTTGTAGGTGAAGACCAGTTCACGCTCGCGGGCCGACTCGAAGACGTAGTGTGTCACCTGCTGGGGAGTAAAGTCGGTAATGCCCAATTCCTCGCGCACCTCACGGCGGAGGGCTTGCTCCACACTCTCGCCCAAATCGACATGGCCGCCTACGGCTGTATCCCATTTACCGGGCTGTATGTCTTTCCATTCGGGACGTTTTTGCAGATAGAGTTCACCGCGCGAGTTGAACACGTGCAGGTGGACGACGGGATGCAGCAGCTTGCTACCGTTGTGGCACTCGCCACGTGTGGCGGCGCCGGTGATATTGCCCTCTTCATCGACGAGGGGAAACATTTCTTGGTTGTTGTCTTGGTTCATAACTTGTATTTTTTATACTCCGTGTCCTCCGTGGTGAATATTACGGTATCAGCAGCGACGAGTCGCCATAGCTCAGGAAGCGGAAGTCATGGGCCAAAGCGTAGTCATAAATGGTGTGCCAGTCACCGTGTACAAAGGCCGATACGAGCAGCAGCAGCGTACTTTGCGGCTGGTGGAAATTGGTTACCATCGCCTTGACAATGCGGTAGTCGTAGCCCGGAGCAATAATGATCTGCGTACTGGTGTGCAACGTCTCCATGCCGTGGCGGTCCAGATAGTCGCGGACAGCGGTCAGGGCGGCAACCGACGCAGGCGCCTCGCCCTCCATGTCGTAGGGCTGCCATTGGCGGACATGCAGTTCGTCCTCCGTCGCATCGGGATTCTTCAGCAGGGTGACACCGATGTGGTAGAGACTCTCAAGCGTGCGCACCGACGTGGTGCCTACAGCCACAGCCTGCCCGCCGTGGACTATCAGCTTGTCTATCGTGCCGCGCGACACGGAGATGTACTCCGTATGCATCTCGTGCCCCTCGATTTCCTCGCTCTTCACGGGGCGGAAGGTGCCGGCTCCCACGTGCAGCGTCAGTTCCTCCAAATCGACTCCCTTCGTGCGCAGGGCATCGAGCACGCGGGGCGTGAAGTGCAGCCCCGCGGTAGGTGCGGCCACGGAGCCCTTTATCTTGGAATAGACCGTCTGGTAGGTCGTCTTGTCGCTCTCCTGTGTCTCGCGGTTCAGGTAGGGCGGGATGGGCAACTCGCCGAACACCTCGAGGATATCGGCAAAGGTAACCTCGGGATTGTCCCAACGGAAATCCACCCAGTGACTGGTGCCATGGCACTCGCCCCGCTCGGCAGTCAGTGTCAACGGACGTCCCTTCACCGTCATCTCGCGACGCAGGGGGCCTTCTTTCCATTTCTTCAGGTTGCCTATCATGCAAAGCCAGGCGGCATGCTCCGTCTGCTGGAAATTCAACGCATAGTCGTTCGGCTCGATGGGTTCCAGGCAGAACACCTCAATGAGAGCCCCCGTTTCCTTGCGGAAGTGCAGACGGGCCTGGATGACCTTGGTATTGTTGAACACCATCAGGCTGCCTGCCGGCAGATAGTCGGGCAGAGAAGTGAAACGATCTTCGGTCACCGTGCCGTGGCGGTAAACCAGCAGTTTGGACTGGTCGCGTACGGGCAGTGGGAACTTGGCGATGCGCTCGTCGGGCAGCGGATAGTTGAATTCGCTGATGCGGATATGTCTGGGGTCTTGTTTCATAATCACAGGATTGTTTCGGGCACAAAGGTACGGATTATTTTAGTAAAAACCATCCTCTGCCGCGAGCGGAAGGACAAAGGGCTTTTTTCTTGCGCACAGACGTGCGTTTTCAGGGACATTTGCGTATCTTTGCCCTTCGGAAAACCGAATGACAAAACAGAAAAAGTTATGATAAAGATAGGAGACAAAGTTCGCTTTCTGAGCGAAGTGGGTGGCGGAAAGGTCACCGGATTTCAGGGCAAGGACATCGTACTGGTGGAAGACGCCGACGGGTTCGACATCCCGATGCACATCAGTGAAGTGGTAGCAATAGAGACGGACGACTACAACGTACCGACTCCCGCCTCGAAAGCTGCCAAGGCCCAACAGAAGAAGGCAGAGGAACAACCAGCCCGCCCGGCCGCACCGCAACCGGCCGAACAGCCGCTACACCGTGTGGAGAAGCCCGAAATATCAGTCTATCGCCAGCCGGAGATGAAAGGCGGCGACACGCTGAACGTCCACCTGGCCTTCGTGCCGGAGGATATCAAGGCCGTCAGCACCACGCCGTTCGAAAGCTATCTGGTGAACGACAGCAACTATTACCTCTACTACACCTACCTCGGTGCCGAGGGCAAGGCATGGACGGTACGTTCGCACGGACTGATAGAACCCAACACGAAGCTGCTGCTGGAAGAATTCGAGAAGTCGGCACTCAACGACCTGGAGCGCGTGGCCGTACAGCTGGTGGCCTTCAAGGACCGCCGTTCTTTCCAGCTGAAGCCTGCCGTCAGCGTGGAGCTGCGCATTGACACGGTGAAGTTCTACAAGCTGCATACCTTCCAACAGACCGACTTCTTCGAGACACCCGCCCTGATGTACGACGTGGTCCGGAACGACCAGCCCACCAAACAAGTGTATGTGTCGGCCGAAGAACTCCAGGAAGCCCTGCTGCAGAAAGCATCGGCGGACAACGCGCCCCGCAAGTCGCAAACCGTAGCCAAGCGAGGAGGCAAAAACGACATCATCGAGGTGGACCTGCATATCGGTGAACTGCTGGACGACACCCGCGGCATGACCAACGGCGAGATGCTGAACTACCAGCTGGACAAGTTCCGCGAGGTGATGGAGCAATACAAGAACAAACGCGAGCAGCGCATCGTCTTCATCCACGGCAAGGGCGACGGCGTGCTGCGCCGTGCGCTGCTGGACGAACTGAAGCGCAAGTACCCGGCCTGCAAGGCACAGGATGCCTCCTTCCAGGAATACGGGTTCGGTGCCACAATGGTCACCATCAGGCAGTAAACAGCAGGTGGGTGTCCGTGCTCCGGCTTTCGTCGAGCGCGAAGCCCTCCCATTCGAAACCACGCAACTCTTCGGGGCGGGTGAGGCGGTTCTTCAGGAAGAAGCGCGTCATCTCGCCCCGACACATTTTGGCATAGATGACCACCGTCGTCAGCCGGTCGCCCTTCCACACCTGGAACTCGGGCGTCACGACCTGTACCTCGCGCTCCACGCGCCGCCAGTCGAAGAGGTTCTTCATCTCGCCGCTGGCCAGGTTGAGTAGCACACCGCCCTGCTGCCTGACGGCTTCGATGAACACGTCCGTCAACAGCGGTTTCCAGTAGTCGAACATCGACAGTCCGCCCCGTTCGGGCAGGCAGACGTCGCCCTCCAGCCGGTAGGGTCGGATGCCGTCCAGCGGGCGCAGCAGGCCGTAGAGGAAAGAGGTGATGAGCAGGTGGTCCTGCGCGAAGGCAAAGTCGTCGGCCGTGAAGTCACGCGGCGCGATGCGTTTGAACACCGCCCCCGTATAGGCTCCGATGGCGGGCATCGGACGGTTTTCTTCCGAGCAGAAGTCGTGGTAGCGCAGGCGGTTTTCGGCGGCTATCTTCGCGTTGACCCGCAGCAGGGTCTCCAGTTCGGCGGCGGAGTATTGCGACAGGCTGAGGGCGTTCTGCAACGCCTCGGCTTCAAAGCGGGGTGTGGTCAGCTGCGGCACGCGCAGGGTGCAGCGGGCAGCCATGGTCTTGGCACAGGATATGAAGGCAAGCATAAGACAAAGATTGGAAATACTTAAATAATTATCAATTATTATATTCAACTACATTATATCCTTGTGCAATCGCGAACTGCACAACAGGCCTGATATTAAAAATACCCCATTGATTACATACTACAAATTTTATACCATCCTGACTATTTAAGCACTCATCTTCCTTCATAAAATAATTACGATGTTGGTTTATAGGTAATGAATCATATTTCCTGATAACGCCGAGTGAGTCAGGTCTTAGAGCATTGAATATCTTTGCATACTCACGATACGTTTTAGGATTTTCATTCACATACTGTCTAACAACATTCAACACAAACTTTCTTTTAGACAACGGTCTACTCCCCCAAAATCCATATTTGGTTTTATCATGAGTAGAAGCCGATTGAATAGGTTCATAAGCCGGCACTACTGATTGAATCGCCTCTTTCTCTATCTTAGCAAGTGGAGAGACTGTCAACGTAATCTGATTGAGGACAGAATCGGCCCATTCTTCATCATGCCCTTCTTCTAAATACTTCTTTTTTAATGCATCCTTGAACAACAATCCATTTACATCCGATAATAGTCTGTCAATTTCAAGTTGTATCAGTTTATGTTCCTGAAATATTTCTTTTTGTCTCTTACAAAAATCCGTCAATGTTTGTACATTGAATAATTCTTTGGAGAAGAGCTCAACAAATTTTATTCCATCAGGATTATTCTCTTCAATCTCTATAGAAAAAACATGTTCAGGAAGCTGCTGAGAAGTAATATCATCATAATACAACCGTATTTTATCACCTACATATAATCCCCAAACCACCTGATGTTTTAATAGACGCATATAAGAAAACAATTGCTTCTCATCGTATTCTTGCAACAAATGGTTAGGGCGTTTAATCTCAATCACAAACTGTTCGACATTGTCTTGCAACACTACAATATCCGCATACTTATTTTCATGACCTGCCTGTACAGGATATTGTGTTACAATTTCTCCTTTAAACTTTTTCCAGCCTAAATATTGCAGACAATTACATACAGCATTTTCATATTCTTTCTCTAAAACATTATTTTGAATACAAGCTTTTAACTCAAAACATATTTCATTCCAGATTTCATTCATTTTGCCTCTTTTTTTAAAAAAACAAAGGTAATAAAAATCAAGTAGTCCTGCTTCATTTTGCGAAAGTAAATTATCGCACCAATACATTTTCTGCTAAAACACAGGTATTTAATGAGATAACCAAAACCACTTCGCATTTTTGCGGCATTTCACTTCGTGTTTTTGCGGTAATCCGTCTCAAAGTTTGTTCACCCGATTCCCCACCCTGCCTGACGAAGTGCTGCATGAGGTCCTGACGAAGTGCTGCGTGAGGGTGTCATGCAGTGCTCCCTGAGAGGCTGACGAAGCACGGCGTCAGAGGGTCAGGAAGCACGGCGTCAAGGCACCCAACACCCCTTTTTGAAAAACGAGAAAACATAAAGAAGCGGGAACAAATCATCCTGTTGCACAACCTGCTGATTTTCAGCACCGCCACAGATGCCACAGATGATTGTGTAAACATTACGCGTGAAAATAAATAAATGAGTTGCCTTTAAAGGCAGCCTATTTATTTAATTCGCTCAATAATTTTAATGCAACTATCTGTGTCATCTGTGGAGGTGCTGAAAATCAAGCACTTGCGCAGCAAGATAGAAATCACAAAGAAGTAAAAGGCATTATTTATCCCCCCACGCTATCAACCTGATTTACAACCATATACAACAACCGTGTATAGATGTGATGGGTAATTTGCAAACATTACGCGCGAAAAATAAATAAATGACCTGCCTTTAAAGGCAGCCTATTTATTTATCATTTCCTGAAAAAGTTATCAAACTACCCACCGCATCTGACGCGCGCCTGATTTTCAGACGGTTAGCGTGTTGACTTATCACACGGCCTCCTACCGCCTCCTCGCATGCCTTCCAGCCGCTTCCAACCGTTCCCGCTCCTCCATTTCCGTCCGTTAAGAAAGATTTCATATCCTTTTCGCCCTTGTTTCAAGAGTTTTTGCTACCTTTACGACTTGTTGGAGAAATGGGCACTTTTCGCCCGCCCCGACACCCGAGACTGGAAAAAGAAAAAATAATATATAAAATGACTCACAAATGGAATTATCAACCCATAACACCCGAACAGGCAGAAGCAAGCCGGCAACTGGCGCAGGAGCTGGGTATCAGCCCGATACTCGGCCGGTTGCTCATACAACGCGGGATTACCACGGCTGCCGCCGCACGTAAGTTTTTCCGCCCGCAGTTGCCCGACCTGCACGACCCGTTCCTGATGAAAGACATGGACGTGGCCGTGGCGCGCCTGAACAAGGCTATGGGAAAGAAAGAACGTATTCTGATTTACGGAGATTATGATGTGGACGGCACCACGGCTGTGGCGCTGGTTTACAAGTTTATTCAACAGTTCTATTCGAACATCGACTATTACATCCCCGACCGCTACAACGAAGGCTACGGGGTGTCTTACAAAGGAGTGGACTACGCCGTGGAGACGGGCGTGAAGCTCATCATCGTGCTGGACTGCGGCATCAAGGCCGTAGAGGAGATTACGTATGCCCAGGAGAAAGGCATCGACTTCATCATCTGCGACCACCACGTGCCCGACGAGGTACTGCCGCCCGCCGTGGCCATCCTGAACGCCAAGCGCGAGGACAACACGTATCCCTACGAGCACCTGTCGGGCTGCGGCGTGGGCTTCAAGTTCATGCAGGCCTTCACGCTGAGCAACGGCATCGAGTTCCACCACCTCATCCCCCTGCTCGACCTGGTGGCTGTGAGCATCGCCTCGGACATTGTGCCCATCATGGGCGAGAACCGCATCCTGGCCTACCACGGCCTGAAGCAGCTCAACAGCAACCCCAGCATCGGGCTGAAGGCCATCATCGACGTCTGCGGACTGGCAGACAAGGAACTGACCATCGGCGACATCGTCTTCAAGATAGGGCCGCGCATCAACGCTTCGGGACGCATCCAGAACGGCAAGGAAGCCGTGGACCTGCTGACGGAGAAGGACTTCTCCACAGCTCGCGAGAAGGCCAGCCAGATCAACCAGTACAACGAGACGCGCAAGGACTTGGACAAGAGCATGACCGAAGAGGCCAACCACATTGTGGAAGGGCTGGAGGGACTGGCCGACCGCCGCTCCATCGTGCTCTACAACGAGGCCTGGCACAAGGGCGTCATCGGCATCGTGGCCTCACGCCTGACGGAAATCTACTACCGCCCCGCCGTGGTGCTGACACGCACCAACGACATGGCCACCGGCTCGGCCCGCTCCGTGTCGGGGTTCGACGTCTATAAAGCCATCGAATACTGCCGCGACCTGCTCGAAAACTTCGGCGGCCACACCTATGCCGCAGGCCTGTCGATGAAGGTGGAGAACGTGCCCGCCTTTACCGAACGGTTCGAGGAATTCGTGTCGCAACACATCCTGCCGGAGCAAACCAGCGCCGTGATCGACATCGACGCCGAAATAGACTTCAAGGACATCACACCCAAGTTCTTCAGCGACCTGAAGAAGTTCAACCCCTTCGGTCCGGAGAACGCAAAGCCGGTGTTCTGCACCCACAACGTCTATGACTACGGCACAAGCAAGGTGGTGGGCCGCGACCAGGAGCACATCAAGCTGGAACTGGTGGACAACAAGTCGAACAACGTGATGAACGGCATCGCCTTCGGACAGAGTTCGCACGTGCGCTACATCAAGACGAAGCGGTCGTTCGACATCTGCTACACCATCGAGGAGAATACCCACAAGCGGGGCGAAGTGCAGCTCCAGATAGAGGACATCAAGCCGAATTGACTTCAAGCAGGCACGGATGACACGGATTTTCGCAGTCATGGACTATCAGGCAATCTTAAAGCAATACTGGGGCTACGACTCCTTCCGCGGCATACAGGAGGACATCATCCGCAGCATCGGTGAGGGACGCGACACGCTGGGCCTGATGCCGACGGGCGGCGGAAAGTCCGTCACCTTCCAGGTGCCTGCCCTGGCACAGGAAGGCATGTGTCTGGTCATTACCCCGCTCATCGCCCTGATGAAGGACCAGGTGCAGAACCTAAAGCGGCGGGGCATCAAGGCCCTGGCCGTCTATTCGGGCATGAGCCGGCAGGACATCATCGCGACGCTGGAAAACGCCATCTTCGGCAACTACAAGTTCCTCTACATCTCGCCCGAACGGCTGGACACGGAAATCTTCCGCATCAAGCTGGCCAAGATGAAAATCAGCCTGATCACGGTGGACGAGAGCCACTGCATCTCGCAATGGGGATACGACTTCCGCCCGGCCTACCTGAAAATAGCCGAGGTGCGCAGCCTGCTGCCGGGCGTACCCGTACTGGCCCTGACTGCCACCGCCACCCCTGAAGTGGTGAAGGACATCCAACTGCGACTGGAGTTCCGCGAGGAAAACGTGTTCCGCATGAGCTTCGAACGCACCAATCTGGCCTACGTGGTGCGGCGCACGGAAAACAAGGCCGGCGAGCTGCTGCACATCCTGCAACGGATGGCGGGCAGCGCCATCATTTACGTGCGCAACCGCCGCCGCACCAAGGAGGTGACCGAATGGCTGCAACAGCAGGGCATCACCGCCGACTTCTACCACGCCGGACTGGACGACGCCGTGAAAGACATCCGCCAGCAGCGGTGGCAGAAAGGCGAAAGCCGTGTCATGGTAGCCACCAATGCCTTCGGCATGGGTATCGACAAGCCCGACGTGCGGCTCGTCATCCACCTGGACCTGCCCGACTCCATCGAAGCCTACTTCCAGGAAGCGGGCCGTGCGGGACGCGACGGACAGAAGGCCTACGCCATCATCCTGTACGTCAAGTCGGACAGCACGACGCTGCGCAAGCGTATCCCGGACACTTTTCCGGAGAAAGACTATATCCGCGACGTTTACGAGCACCTGCAATACTACTACGAAATGGCCATGGGCGACGGACGGGGCTGCGTACGCGAGTTCGACATCGAGGACTTCTGCCGCAAATTCAAGTATTTTCCCGTCCCCGTGGACAGTGCCCTGAAGATCCTGACACAGGCGGGCTACCTGGAATACACCGACGAGCAGGACAACGCCTCGCGCCTGCTCTTCACCGTGAAGCGCGAGGAGCTGTACAAACTCCGCGAATTGGGCGACGACATGGACCGCCTCATTCAGACAGCCCTCCGCTCCTATACGGGCCTGTTTACCGACCATGCCTTCATCAGCGAAGAAACGCTGGCCGTACGCACAGGCCTCACACACAGGCAGGTCTATGAGATGCTGAAGGAGCTTTCCCGGCGGCGCATCGTCAGCTATATTCCCCGCAAAAGGACTCCTTATATCATCTACACGCGCGAACGCGTGGAAAGCGACCGGCTGAACATCCCGCCCGCTGTCTATGAGGAGCGGAAAGCACGCTACGAAGGCCGCATCAAGGCCATGCTCGACTACGCCACCAACGACATCGCCTGCCGCAGCCGGATGCTTCTGCATTACTTCGGCGAACGGAACGAGCACGACTGCGGCCAATGCGACACCTGCCTCAAGCACAGGAACAGGAATGAGCCCAAGGAACAGACCGAAACCCTGCCCGAAAGGATCATACACTGCCTGGGGCATTGTCCCCTCACTCCGGCCTCCCTGGCCGACCAGCTCTCCGTAGAAAAAGACCTGCTGGCAGAAACTTTACGACAAATGATGGACAACAGGCAGATATTTACCCGCAACGGAATGCTACAAATCAGAAAATAATTCATTACTTTTGCCGCGCAATTAATCAGAAACAGCTATGGGATTTTTCAAGTCATTCTTTTCCGGCAAGACCTCGACCCCGGAAGAGGAACAACAGAAGAACAAACAGAAGAACTTCGACATATTCAAGTATGACGGCATGCGTGCCCAGCGCATGGGGCGTACCGACTATGCCATCAAGTGCTTTCAGGAGGCACTGGCCCTGCAGGAGGACTTCGAAACGATGGGCTACCTGGTTCAGGTCTATACCCAAACCAACCAACTGGACGAGGCACGCCGTCTGCTGGAACGCATGACGGAAATGGAACCGACACACGCCAACACTTTCCTGAACCTGGCTAACATATGCTTCGTGCAGGAAGACTATCCCGCCATGGCGGAAGCGGCTCGCAAGGCCATCGCCATCGAAGAAGGGAACGCCATGGGACACTACCTGCTGGGCAAGGCGACGGACGGACAGGGCGACGGAATCATGTGTATCGCCCACCTGACAAAAGCCATCCTGCTGAAGGATGACTTCACGGAAGCCCGCCTGCTGCGTGCCGAAGCCCTGCTCAAGATGCAGCAATATAAAGAAGCAACCGAGGACATTGACGCCATCCTGAGCCAGGACCCCGACGAAGAAAGTGCCCTGCTGCTCCGAGGCCGGATAAAAGAGGCGACCGGACAGCCGGAAGAAGCCGAAGCCGACTTCCGCAAAGTGACGGAGGACAATCCCTTCAACGAACAGGCCTACCTGTGCCTGGGACAACTGTACATCGGACAGAAGAAGCTGACGGAAGCCATTGCCCTTTTTGACGAAGCCATTGAGCTGAACCCCAACTTCGCCAAGGCTTATCACGAACGCGGACGCGCCAAGCTGCTGAACGGCGACAAGGACGGCGCCACGGAAGATCTGAAGAAAGAACTGGAACTGAACCCGAAAGAAGGCGAAACCTTCAACGGCGAATATAACAACCAGCCCGGAGGCAGACAGACCAACATCTTAGGCCTGTAATCCTCTGATACGACTATCTTAAATAACCAAACACTATGAGCAAAGAACAAAATAACGTAGCTATCTTAGGCGCAGGCCATATTGCAGCCAAGATGGCCGCTACCCTGCAACAGATGAAGGACGTAAACTGCTATGCAGTAGCCTCGCGCGAACAGCTCCGTGCCGAGTCCTTCGCCAAAGAATGGGGATTCAAGCAAGCCTACGGCTCGTATGAAGAACTGGCTGCTGACCCTCACGTGGACTTAGTTTACATCGCCACGCCCCACTCACACCACTACGAGCATGCCCGTCTGTGCATACTGAACGGTAAGGCAGTGCTCTGCGAAAAAGCCTTCACAGCCAATGCACGGCAGGCCGAAGAACTGTTGCGACTGGCCCGAGAACACAATGTGTTCATCACCGAAGCCATCTGGACACGCTACATGCCTTTCTCCGGCACCATCCGCGAACTGGTGTTCAGCGGTGCCATCGGCCGCCCGCAGATGCTGACGGCCAGCTTGGGATACCCTGTCGCTCACAAGGAACGCATCGCCAAACCCGAACTGTGCGGAGGTGCCCTGCTTGACCTCGGCGTCTATCCCATCAACTTCGCCCGCATGATATTCGGTACAGACATCGAGGACATCCGGTCGCATTGTGTAAAGAACGCCAATGGAGTAGATATTCAAAACAGCATTTCTTTCCGCTACGCCGACGGCAAGATGGCCGTGATGCAAGTTACAGCCAGTTGTGCCAACGACCGCCAAGGTATCATCTCGGGTGAGAAAGGCTACATCGTGGTGGACAATATCAACAACCCGCACCAGGCCTCCATCTACGACTCCGACCACCAACTGGTGAAAATCTATGACTGCCAACCCCAGATCAGCGGCTATGAATACGAAGTGCAAGCCTCTATCGATGCCCTGCGTAAAGGACTGTTGGAAACCTCAGCCATGCCTCATGCCGAAACCCTCGAAATCATGCGCCTGTTCGACAAACTGCGGATGGAATGGGGCGTAGTCTATCCGGCCGATACCGAGGAGACGGGAAGAGAATAGTAAAATTGACAGCTTTTCTAAAAAAAGCATGGAATATTGTTTGCATTTCAAAGAAAAGCATTACATTTGCCGACGAAATAACAACAAAAGCAAAATATGAACCTGTTTACTTACGCATATTACTTCTTCTTTTACTTTTACTTTAGCCACAAAGTAGAGCGGGAGTTTGTATGTGTCAAGTGACAGTGACGCTTAAGAAC
>DXAV01000064.1 GCA_019116805.1 Candidatus Bacteroides merdavium
GCTCATCCTGCACCGTTTATTGCCGAGCGCACTTCAACCCGTCTCTTTGTGGTAGCCGACCCGGATGCGGACATTCTCTATGAATCCGCTACCGTAAGGGGCGACAGCATCGTCTGCATCCTGCCCGAAACAGCTCCGGCTTTCTACTTGGAGTATCTTCAAAGAAAAGGCATATCCTACCTGTTCGCTGGAGCGAAAGGCGACGACCTGCACACGGCGATGCAGACCTTGGCGGAAACCTTCGGTGTGGAGTCGCTCTCGCTGCAAGGCGGAGGCATCATTGACGGTGTATTCCTGCAAGCCGGACTGATTGACGAACTGAGCCTTGTCATTTATCCGGGAATCGACGGCTCGGCAGGCTCCACATCCATCTTCCACTACATCGGCAAAGGCAATCCCTCGCAGGGGCAGTCGCTCGAATTGCTTTCCGCGCAGACGATGGAGGACGGGGTGGTTTGGTTAAGATATAAATTCCATAAAAACAGTTGAATAGTATGCTACGAAAAATCAGACTGACACTTGCCGTCCTGTTCTTCGCCGCCGTGACGCTGTTGTTCCTCGACTTCACGGGAACTCTTCATACGTGGCTGGGCTGGACGGCCAAGATACAATTCCTGCCTGCGTTATTGGCGTTGAATGTAGGAGTTGTAGCGTTCCTCGTGCTGCTGACGCTCGTGTTCGGACGGGTGTACTGTTCGGTCATCTGTCCATTGGGAGTGATGCAGGACATCGTTGCTTGGATGGGCAAGAAGCAGAAGAAGAACCGTTACAGTTATTCTCCTGCCAAGTCGTGGCTGCGATATGGAGTGTTGGCGGTTTTCGTTGTAGCGATGACAGCCGGAATCAGCTTGGTGGTGGCATTGCTCGCACCGTATAGTTCATACGGACGGATTGCAAGCAATCTGTTTGCCCCGATATACGCTTGGGGGAATAATCTGCTCGCTTATTTTGCGGAACATGCCGACAGTTATGCCTTCTATGAAACGGAGGTGTGGCTGAAAAGCCTGCCGACCTTCATTATTTCCCTACTTTCCTTTATTATAATAGGAATATTGGCGTGGCGGAACGGGCGGACTTACTGCAATACCATTTGTCCTGTAGGCACGGTGCTGGGCGTCCTTGCCCGTTTCTCGTGGCTGAAACCTGCGATTGACGCTGACAAATGCGTGAACTGCAAGCTGTGCGCACGGAATTGTAAGGCGGCTTGTATCGACATCGCCAAACATCGAATTGATTATAGCCGTTGTGTAGCTTGTATGGATTGCATCGGAATGTGCCACAAGGGAGCAATCAGCTACAAGCATCCTGCGAAAAAAAACGCACAACCGAAAGTAAGCGAAGCCAAGATTTCAGCAGAACAAATCAACGAAGCTCGCCGCTCTTTCCTGACCGCCACGGCTTTGGTTGCCACGACTGCCGCGTTGATGGCGCAGGAAAAGAAAGTGGACGGTGGCTTGGCAGTCATCGAGGACAAGAAAATCCCCGACCGCAAGACCCCGATAGTGCCACCGGGAGCATTGAGCGCATGGGACTTCGCCCGGCATTGCACCGCCTGCCAACTCTGTGTGTCGGTATGTCCTAACGGGGTGCTTCGCCCGTCCACCGACTTGACAAGATTGATGCAGCCGGAAATGGGTTACGAGCGCGGTTACTGCCGACCGGAGTGTACGAAATGCAGCGAAGTATGCCCAACTGGAGCGATACGCCCGATAACCGCAGCGGATAAATCCGCCACGCAGATAGGCCACGCTGTATGGGTGAAAGAGAATTGTGTGCCGCTGACCGATAGTGTGGAATGTGGCAACTGCGCCCGCCATTGTCCGACAGGAGCCATACAGATGATACCTTCGGATGCGGGCAATCCCGATTCGCTCAAAATTCCGTCAAGCAATGTG
Source organism: Candidatus Bacteroides merdavium (assembly GCA_019116805.1). Taxonomy (GTDB): domain Bacteria; phylum Bacteroidota; class Bacteroidia; order Bacteroidales; family Bacteroidaceae; genus Bacteroides; species Bacteroides merdavium. Next base: position 1,896 of record DXAV01000064.1, read on the forward strand.
GAGCGGTGTATCGGTTGCGGGGCTTGCGAGAACCTTTGTCCGGCACGTCCGTTCAGCGCGATTTACGTGGAAGGGAATGAAGTGCATAGAATGATTTAGAAATAATTACAAAATGCAGATATATGGAGAACAAAAATGAAAGAACAATTTCCCGCCGCGACTTTTTCAAGATTGCAGGAGCGGCTGGAATGGCGACCGCAGGGCTGGCGGCTTGTGGCGATAGAAAAGGAATGTCGTCATCAGCCAATGCAAGCGAACCCGGCGGAGAGATGACCTACCGGACGCTGACGGGCGACCGTGTGTCGCTGCTCGGCTACGGATGTATGCGCTGGCCGATGATGCCTAATCCCGATGGCGAGGGGCAGGTGGTGGACCAAGAAGAGGTAAACCGGCTGGTGGACTATGCGTTGGAGCACGGCGTAAACTATTTCGACACCGCGCCACCTTATTGTCAGGGGTTGTCGGAAGAAGCCACGGGCATCGCTCTCAGCCGCCATCCGCGCGACTCGTATTACATTGCCACGAAGATGTCCAACCACCGCCTCTACGGAGCTGGGCTTCGCGGCAAGGAACTGCACGATGCCAGCGTGAAGATGTATCAAGACTCCTTCAAGCACCTGCGGACGGATTACTTCGACTACTACCTGTTCCACATCCTCGGCACGGGCAAGGGTATGGAGGAAATGCGCGGACGGCTTTACGACTGCGACATCGCCGACTTCATCCTCAAAGAGAAAGAGGTGGGGCGCATCCGCAAGCTGGGCTTCTCGTTCCACGGCGATGTGCGGGTGTTCGACTATATGTTGCAGGAATCCGGCATACCGTGGGATTTTGTGCAGATACAGCTCAACTACCTTGACTGGCGGCACGCATCGGGCATCAACGTCAATGCCGAATACCTCTACGGCGAACTGGCGAAGCGGAACATCCCCGCCGTCGTTATGGAACCGTTGTTGGGCGGACGGCTCTCCAAGGTACACGACCATATCGTCACCAAGCTGAAACAGCGCGAACCCGAACAGAGCGTGGCATCGTGGGCGTTCCGCTTCGCCGGAAGTTTCCCCGGTGTGCTGACCGTCCTCAGCGGTATGACCTATATGGAGCATCTGCAAGACAACCTGCGCACCTATTCGCCCTTGCATCCGTTATCGGATGATGAGTTTGCCTTCCTGCAAGAAACGGCAGACCTGATGATGCAATACCAGACCATCCCCTGCAACGACTGCAAGTATTGTATGCCTTGTCCTTACGGAATAGACATCCCTGCTATCCTGCTGCATTACAACAAATGCATCAACGAGGGAAATATGCCCCGTGACGGGCAGGATGAGGATTACCGCCGTGCCCGCCGCACTTTCCTTGTCGGTTACGACCGCAGCGTGCCGAAGCTCCGCCAAGCCAGCCACTGCATCGGGTGCGACCAATGCTCGCCCGACTGTCCGCAAGGCATCGACATCCCGAAGGAGATGCAGCGCATCGACCATTTTGTGGAACGATTGAAGCAAGATAATCTGTAACACCTAAAATTATAAAGAGATATGAAAACTAACAAGTACATCCTGTTCTGCCTTTCCCTGCTGTATTTGGTGTCGGCAAAGGCAATTGACATTCCGAAAGATGAAAACAAGTATGTAACCATCAGCGGCATTGTTAAAGACAAGTCAGACAAGCGGGTCTTGTCTTATGCTAATGTGTCCATCGCCGGAAGCACGGAGTCCACCGTGACCAATGCCGATGGCGAATTTACGTTCAAGGTGAAAGAACCGGTTGGCAACACCACGCTCGAAGTGTCGCACTTGGGCTATGCCAATGCCCGCATCCGTCTGAAAGAGGGGGATTCGGATTTATCCACCGTCTGGCTTACTCCTTCCACTTTGATGCTGAATGAGGTTGTCATTAGCGGACGCAATCCGCGTGAATTGGTAGAGGAAGCCATCCGGAAGATACCCGCCAATTATAGCACCGTAGCCGACCGACTGACCGGCTTCTATCGGGAAACCTCCCGAAAACGCAGACGCTACATCAACATCGCCGAAGCAGTCATCGACCTGCACAAGACACCCTACACGCAGGATGCCGACCGTGACCGGGTGCGCATCCTCAAAGGCCGTCGCCTGCTCAGTCCGAAGGCAAGCGATACGTTGGCAGTAAAGCTGTTGGGAGGACCTAACGCATCCATTTATCTGGATGTGGTAAAGAATCCCGACCTGTTGCTCAGTCCCGAAGTCCTACCGTGCTACGACTTCCATTTTGAGGAACCGACTGCCATTGACCAGCGTCCGCAATATGTGGTGAGCTTCACGCCCAACCGCAAGCTGCCTTACGCCCTCTATTACGGCAAGTTCTATATAGACAAGGAACGCCTGTCTTTCACCCACGCCGAGTTCTTCCTCGACACGAGCGACCGTTACAAGGCTACGCAAGCCATCCTGCACAGCAAACCTTTCGGCTTGCGCTTCAAACCTGTGGAAGTAGCTTATCAGGTCAATTACACCGACCACGATGGCAAGACCTACCTGAGTTATGTCCGCAACGAACTCCGTTTCAAATGCGATTGGCGGCGCAGGCTGTTCTCCACCAGCTATGCTGTTGTATCAGAAATGGTAGTAACGGACATCAAGCCGTCCACCACCGATATTCCCATCCGTGAAGCCTTCGGGAAAGACCAAATTCTTTCCGATGATGCCTCGCTGTTCTTCGACAAGGGCTTTTGGGGAAATTACAACATCATCAAGCCGGAGGAATCGTTGGAGAAGGCGGTGGGTAAGTTGCGAAAGATACAAGAGAAATAAAGTTTCAATCAAATGAAATTAAATCAGAAAATATTATTGGGCTATGTGTTATTACTGCTTATTATTGGTAGTATGGTAGGTGTTATTGTATATGAACGTAAGCGTATGCGTAATATTGAAATGGAGGTAAGTGAGATACAACAGGTACGCCGCGACATCAACACCGCCCACCGCCATATCACCCAGCTTGCCCTGTTGGGCGAAGGTGTCATTGGGTGGAATGATACGGATTATCGTAATTATCATAACCAACGACTGCATACAGACAGTTTGTTGCGAGCTTTGAAGCTCCATTGCATGACGTATGTACATCCAGAACAGATAGACACTCTTTGTACCCTGCTATCAGATAAGGAACTTCACTTGTGCCATATCATGGAAGCGATAGAACAGCAAGGCGAAGCGGACAGCCTTTTGGTGAACCACCTGCCCGAAGTAACAAAGCGAGCAACACGTATTCGTACCGTGAAACAGAAGAAAAGCGGACTGGCAGGAGTGTTCGGAGGTAAGAAAACCGTTCAGGTACTCCCTTCCGCCAAAGAATTGCACCAGTTCAGCGACAGCTTGATAGCCCTGCAACTGCGGCAAACGGCGGAAATGGATGCCTACGCCGACAGTCTGCGCAACCGCAACAGGACACTGAACATCCAACTGAACAGATTAATCGGTGACCTTGATATACAGGCGCAAAACGCTTTTGTTCAGCGTGAACGGAAAATAGCCGAGGCGCAGGCGTTGTCCGTGCGGCTGTTCACCGCCACCATATCCGCCGCCATCATCCTGCTGTTCCTGTCGTACCTCGCCATCCACCGGGAAATGAAACGCAACGACAACGAGCGGAAGCGGCGCGAGAAGCTCATCGGCGAGTTGCAGGAGAGCAACGAAGCGAATGAGAAGCTAATCAAGCTGCGGCGTAACCTCATCCATAACGTCACCCACGAACTGCGCACCCCATTGACCGCCATCAGCGGCAACGCCGAATTGCTACAGAACGACACGGAAGCGGACAGCCGGATGCGCCACGCACAGACCATCCACGATGCCGCTAGACGCATGGCTTGGATGATTAACTCAGGATGCCGTTTTCTGGGTAACCGCGTTCATCCGGCTGACTACTCCTTTTCCTCTTCCATAGCCATCGTGGACGGAACATTCGTAGGCCTGGCATTAGACGAAGTGAACGAAAGCGACAAAACAGCCCGACGCATTGAAGACTGGACCAACGAACTGAAAAAGATTATCTGAAAACCGCCCCCAGGCTCATTCACAGACAATCTGCTCTGTCCACAATATTCTATAACAAAAGAGCGCATCTTCAAGATACGCTCTTTTGTTATAATGAATGAACTTCCAATTACACGAACCAACGCACGTAGCAGAAGTCCTGACGATGAGGCAGGTCAGGATTTTTGGGGAACATACGGTAGGAAACCTTGAAGCTTCCGGCATTCTCCAGCTTGTGCTTAGCCTGGAAGGTATAGAGAGTACCCTCTTTCTTCACTACCTCGAACGGTTCAACAGAGTAAACATGCTGCTTACCGTCGGCAGAAGTATAAGTCGTCACCAGTTCGAGCCCAATGGCATCGTTCAGGCCTTTTTCGTCGATAACGTAAGTAATGGTATATTCCTTACCGCTCTCGATAGAACCTTTGACGAGTTCTTCGGTCTTCTCGCTGGAAACAATTTCGATGCTATCCCACTTCTCTACTACTTCTTCCTTCCATGCGGCAATTTCTTTGGCCTTCGCATAGTTGTTGGCAGCCAGCAGGTGGAAACGTTTAGCTTCCTTGTTATAGAACTTCTCAAAGTAGTCATCGAGCTGGCGCTTCATCGTATAGTGAGGAGCAATCTGGGCGATGGAGTTCTTGATAGTCTTGATCCAGCCTTCAGAATAGCCCTTCTTGTTGCGTGCATAGTAGAGCGGCAGGATTTCGGTCTCGAGAATGCTGTAGATAGTAGCGGCATCCAGTTGATCCTGATGTTCCTGGTTCTGGTAAGTACGCTTCTCGGTCAAAGCCCAACCAGCACCTTCACGATAGCCTTCAAGCCACCAACCATCAAGTACGGAGAAGTTGACAACACCGTTCATCAAAGCCTTTTCGCCGGACGTACCGGAAGCTTCGAGCGGACGGGTCGGTGTGTTCAGCCAAATGTCCACACCCGAAACGAGGCGGCGTGCAAGCTGCATGTCGTAATTCTCAAGGAAGATAATCTTGCCAAGGAACTCGGGACGACGGGAGATTTCGATGATCTTCTTGATAAGTCCCTGACCTGCACCATCATGCGGGTGAGCCTTACCCGTGAAGAGGAACTGTACCGGATAATCGGGATTGTTCACAATCTTGGCCAGACGATCGAGGTCAGTGAACAACAGGTGGGCACGCTTGTACGTAGCAAAACGACGGCCGAAACCGATGAGCAATGCGTTCGGATTAATCTTGTCAAGCAAGGAAACGATGCGCGAAGGATCGCCCTGGTTCTTCAACCAAGTCTCACGATACTGCTTGCGTACGTAGTCGATGAGTTTGTTCTTCAGCCCCATGCGGGTCTTCCAAATCACTTCGTCGGGCACATCATAGATAGCCTTCCAGATCTTCTCATTCGACTGGTCGTACCAGAAGTTCTCATCGAAGTACTGGGCATAGAGCTGTTTCCATTCGGTAGCACTCCAAGTGGGGAAATGCACACCGTTGGTCACGTAGCCTACGTGGTTCTCTTCAGGGAAATAACCCTTCCAAATGCTGGAGAACATTTCCTGGGATACCTTGCCGTGAAGCCAGCTTACACCGTTGACTTCCTGAGACGTGTTGCAGGCAAAGACAGACATACAGAAACGTTCGCCCTTGTCACCCGGATTGTTGCGACCAAGGTCCATCAAGTCGTCCCAAGTGATGCCCATACGTGAGGGATAACCACCCATATACTTGCCGAAGAGACCTTCGTCGAAGTAGTCGTGACCGGCAGGCACCGGAGTGTGTACTGTATAAAGTGAAGAAGCACGAACCAGCTCGATGGCCTGATCGTAAGTAAGACCTTCGGCTACGTAGTCGCAAATACGCTGTACGTTGATGAGGGCTGCGTGTCCTTCATTGCAGTGGTAAACATCTTTCTTGATACCAAGCTTCTTCAGGGTCAATATACCGCCGATACCAAGCAGAATCTCCTGCTTCAGACGATTTTCCCAGTCTCCACCATAAAGAACGTGGGTAATGGAGCGGTCGAACTCGCTGTTCAGTTCATTGTCCGTATCGAGCAGATAGAGAGAGATACGGCCTACGTTGACTCTCCATACATAGGCATGTACGTAATAGTCCAAATAGGGAACATCGACAATCACCTGGTTGCCGTTCTCGTCAAGAACACGGTCAATAGGAAGCTGGCCGAAATTTTGGGCTTCGTAGTTGGCAATCTGCTGACCGTCCATGGAAAGTGTTTGGGTAAAGTAGCCATAACGATAAAGGAAACCTACCGCACACAAGTCAACATTACTGTCCGAAGCTTCTTTCAGGTAGTCACCGGCCAATACGCCCAAACCACCAGAATATATTTTCAGAACGTGATTTAAACCATATTCCATACTGAAATAGGCAACGGAGGGGCGCTTCTTATCAGGCTCCACATCCATATATGTACGGAACTTAGAGTACACATCATCCATTCTGCGCAGAATAACCTTATCATTCGCAAGCGCTTCAAGTTTAGCATAGCTCATACGTTCCAGCAAAAGCACGGGGTTCTGCCCTACCTCTTTCCACAAAGCAGGATCAAGGTCTCTGAACAATTCAGTGGCTTCGTAATTCCAAGACCACCAAATATTACGTGCCAATTCAGACAATTTTTCCAACTCAGCCGGAATATGCGATTTTACATTCACATCTTTCCAGTTCGGAGTGTTTACATTACTAACTTTAATCTTCATTGTATATGATAAGTTTGATTAATAATTTCTTTTTTCCAGTTCGCTTTATGAATTGAGCAGACGCTCCTTTGCACGGCGCAAAGCAAAGTCATATGCTTCATAATAGTATTTGATAAAATGCTTCCACAGAGCCAGTTCAGACACAGCAGCAGCCCGCTTGCGTATTTCGCGGATTTCAGCCGGTGTCTTGGTCGAGAAAGCAGCAATGGTATCTTTAATTCCATCGGCAACTTCGGAATAATTGTAGTCCGAACGATGGATCACCTCCACACCGTCATTGATGCCGCGGACATTCTTCAGACTCTTAATCCAAAGGCCAAATCCGGCAAGATCAGTCGTGATAGTAGGAACGTGGAAAGCAATACTTTCCAACGGTGTATAACCCCAAGGCTCATAATAGGAAGGATAGACACTAAGATCACTGCCAAGAACAAGATCGTAGTACAATTTATTAAGGATACCATCCTTACCATCCAGATAACAGGGAACAAAAATGACTTTCACCTTGTCTTCAGGACGGTTGCCCATACCCAAATATTTCAGCATGTCAAGCACTTGGTCATGAGTCATGTTATGAAGCCAGTGGGTGATAAAAGGACATTGCAAAGGTGTATCGAAGGTTTCCTTGCTCTTCATGCGCTGTTGTAACTCTTCACGGGGCTCCCCTACCCAACTGGGTACATTGACAAAGGCCAACACTTTTTTCTTCAGATTCTTATCGCGGTTCAGACGGTTCAAGGCTTCCAGGAATACATTAATACCTTTGTTCTTGAACTCATAACGGCCACTTGTAGAGATAATCAGCGTATCTTCGTCATTAAAAGTTTCACCAACCAGGCAACTGGCCAAACGTATCTTCAACGCACGGGCCCGCTTACGCTTGCCGGTATAAGTTGCACCTTTCGGAACGAACCCATCTTCAAAACCATTGACCAAGACAACATCCGCAGGCTTATCAAGCAGTTCTTTACATTCATTGTTGGTGATTTCACTCACAGTCGTGAAACAATCCACATAGTGGGCTGTCTGCTTTTCAATAGAATGCTTGGACTGCATGTTCAGTTCCTGAGCCATCTGATCGCCATTGTAGGCAAAAAGGTAATCGTACAGAGGTTTTCCGTTTCCGGCAATGGAACGCCCGATGGATGTAGCATGAGTCGTAAAAATAGTAGCGATTTCGGGTACAGCAGTCTGAAGGTAAAGTGCTCCCATACCGGTCATCCACTCATGTGCCTGGAAAACGACTTTATCCGTTTCCATCAGATTGTAGCGATAAAAACTCTCAACTACTTTTCCGGCGGCATAGGCAAACATAGAAGCTTCATCATAATCACCGTATGCATGCAGAGAATCAACCTGATAACGGTTCCACATCTCTGTATAAATATCATTTTTTTCTTGGAAGAACGGTTGGAAGTCAACTAATATGACAATTGGTTCGCCGGGAATATTCCAACGCCCCACCCTGACAGACAGATGATCACGCGTCGCTGCATGTTCCTTCCACGCTGAACACAAATTATCATATTCGATGAAAAGAGGATTTTCTTTTCCTTTCCAAAAATCTGGTCCTATAAAGAATATTCTATCACGGAATTGTTCCTGCAATGTTTTGGCCCGCGTAGATAAAACAGTATAAATTCCCCCTACTTTATTGCATACTTCCCAACTTGCCTCAAAAATATAATCGGGGGTCAACATTTCTCTATTCATATTTCTAATATAATTCAGAAGTAACGCAGCCCGCTTATCCGAAAAATAGGCATACGCAACTCCAGTAACATAATTACGTTGCTCTTAACACGGATGCAAAAGTACATATTATTCTTTGAAAAATAGCCTTTTGCCCGAAAAAAATCAAGAAAGGAGACAAGCAATCGTGTGCAAAAAAAAGAACCCCTGCCTTCATACCGTCCCCAAAAGACAGCAGAAGCAGGGGGTTTCTTTTTAATAAGATTTCGTCGATTATACCATCAAAGCTGCCACCAAAGCAAGAATTGCATAGAATTCAGGCAAAGCTGCGTAAATCATGGTATTGGTCTGCACATCGTGTCCCTGAGAGATACCTACGATACCGTTGGCACAAATCTGCCCCTGGCGAATGGCAGAAAACAGACATACCAAACCAACCCCTAGGCCAATACCCAACATCAAAGGACCTTGGGTGGTAAAATCACGTCCCATAGACATCAAGAATGCAACAAAACCATACAGACCCTGTGTAGCAGGAAGAGCTGACAGAATCATATAGCTGGCAGACTTGGAGGGATCTTTCTTCAATGCACCTTCTGCTGCATTTCCCGCGATTGTCGTACCAAAACAACTACCAATACCTGCCAGGGCCAACATCAAGCCCAAACCGAGATAACCTAAAATTTCATTCATAATGTTTCAATTTTTATTTGTTTCTAATTTTATTTGTTTTCAACAGTGGTGAAAGGAGCATATTCTTCTCCTTTTCCGTTATAACCGGAATTTTTGAAATATTCTACAAATGTCAGACGAAGCGGATGCACAAATGCACTCAGACAGGACATAGCGATATTCAGCGTATGACCAAATACTAAAATAAGACCACAGAACAACCATCCCAATGCAGGCCCGGCCGCATCATTGACCATAAAGGCAAGCTGGTTGAACACGCCGCCCAGCATACCTCCGGCCAGGCCTAGTGCGTACAGACGAATGTAGGAAAGAATATCGCCCATAAGTCCAGTGGCCATATTGTACGTATCCCATATACCTGCACCGATATTAACCAAAACATTACGATGCAGATTATTCAGCAGATAGATACCAATGGCCGATATACCACCGATAATAATGAATGCCCAAGTGGAAACGTGTTCCGAAATGATTTCAAAAAATGAAAGTCCGCCAGTGCATACACTACCCACCACCAATAACAACCATCCCCATGAACTGAGAGATTCCTTAAATCCATAACGGACAGTTTCACCAATAGCCTTCACTGTCATGGCGATACAGATGTGTACCACACCGATAATCAAAGCCAGTAACATCTGCTTATCATAAGTGGTTTCTCCTATCTTACCGACAATCATGAACTGCTTCAGCGAATCGGGCAAATCCAAATCAAACAGACTGACACCGAAACAGGTTCCGAGAATGGTTCCGATCACTGTTGTAAAGACACCCAATGTAATCACCAGATTCATCATGCCATTCAACGACTTGGACAATTTTTTCTTCAAGATAAAGCCCAAAATGATCAGTACGACGCCATAACCGGCATCCCCCATACAGAAGGCAAAGAACAAAGAGAAGAACGGAGCCAGAATGGGAGTCGGATCGAACTCGGCATAATCAGGCATACCATACATTTTGGTCAGCACCTCGTACATACGGGCAAAAGCATTGTTGCGCAACTTAATGGGAGCATTATCTTCCTTTGTGGCATTTCTGATCTCATAATAAACACCACTATTTTCCAACAGTTGCTTCACTTCGTGCTCATTGTCAACCGGTATCCAGCCTTCCAGCAAAACAACGGCCCCATCGGCCATACGCTCACTGTTCAACTTCACCTTCAACAAATCAATATCGCCCTGAAGCAACAGGTTGCCATATTCCAACGTCTTATAGTTGGCCAGGCAGAAGGATTTCAAATCAGCCTGTGCCTGTTCAATCTGCTTTTCAGTCTCGGCCTTCCGGGCAAGCAACCCAGACAAACCGGTAGAGGGCAAACGAAGGGGTTCCATATCCAATCCTTGCAACGGGCCAGGCGTAACGGTCACAAAATAAACATGACCACCTTGCTCTTGGACAGGAATGGCATTATAATCTGTCTCCCAGGCTTCATCATATTCCTTTTCCGTACAGGAATAAAACTGTACTTGCCATCCGGCATCGCGCAGTTTCCCGACAATCGTCCAATCGAAATCACCCCAAACCTGCATCTGAGCGATATCCTTATCCACTTGGGGTAATTTCTGACCCAACTCCTGAATACGTACTTGCAAATCTTCATAGGTAGTGACCACTTCGTCGGCCGAAACTCCTGCCCGTACAGGACCAAGCGTTTCCTTCCCCACCAGATTGTACATCGCATTCAGGATATTCTTATAGAGCGTGCGCTTCTGCATAAAAGTCTGCAGACGATCGTCCATTTCACCACATTGCTTCTCCACTATATGCACGACCCCCAACTCACGAATCTGATTAAGGAACTGTTCATACTCCTTATGATAAATAAGGAATGTAAGCTTCTTCATTTTTGTAATCATGCCTCTGCCTCCTTCCTTTTTTCCTGATGCGACTTCATGATTTTCTGCGAAGATTTGGACAAGTTCTCTTCATCTTCCATGAAACGCTTGATTTTTCGCAGAGCATCCTGATAGCCGGGGATTTGTACTTTTTCGAAAAGATTCACTTTTTGTGTGGTCTTCTTACGAGCATGTTCCAGCAAATTCAACTTAGCAACGGTGAACTCACGCTCAATAGCTGTATGAGCCAGCTCTTTCAAGAGGTTCAAACCGTCGGCATACCATTTGGGAGAGTTAAACAGACTATACGGACGGATATCAAAGTCAATATTTTCCAACTGCGGTACCCGTACACCAGCAATCTTACGCACTTCTAAATGTACGTCACTGACTTTAATCAAAGAGCTGTCAAACTCATTCCAAAGGGCGAACATGGCTTCGTAAGCTTGTATTTTCTTTTCCAACCGTTCTTCCAGCACTTGAGCATCAGTCTTGCAACGCTTCACCTCCATGCGCAATGCGCTCTCCTTATTCTTGATAATAGGAAGAGTACGCACCCGCACTTTCAATTGCTTTTCAAGTTGCTGGAGCGAGGTTTTATTATATTGAAACTTAATAGCCATTCTTTTCTAATCTTTAGTTTGCCTTACCTGCCGGCCAATATTGATCGACCAGTTCCTTCTTAATGTTCACTTCTTCCGGCTTAAAATACTTACCAAACAGACTCCAGGCCACGTCGAGCATCTCGGTCGTATCGAGATTGACGTCGATAGCCAACAGCTGATTGGAGTAATCCTTGGCGAAAGCAAGTGTACGTTCGTCATAGTTCGTCAAGTCAAAACCGTTTTCCAACTTAGTCTTGGCATTGGCAGCATCGGCATACAGACGAACGGCAGCATTCATTACCTGCGGATGATCCTTACGAGTCTTCTTTCCAGTAACCAACTGTTTCAGGCGAGACAACGAGCGGAACGGATCCACAATAACCTTACCAATATCACTGTCACGGCGCAGGAAGAGCTGACCTTCGGTGATGTAACCGGTATTATCAGGAACGGCATGTGTAATGTCGCCTCCCGAAAGGGTTGTCACAGCAATGATGGTAATGGAACCTCCACTAGGGAACTGCACAGCCTTCTCGTAAATCTTGGCCAAATCGGAATACAGAGAACCCGGCATGGAGTCCTTCGATGGAATCTGATCCATACGGTTGGACACGATTGCCAACGCATCAGAATAGGATGTCATATCAGTCAGAAGCACCAACACTTTCTCATTATGCTGCACAGCAAAATATTCAGCAGCAGTCAGGGCCATATCGGGTACCAACAGACGTTCTACCGGAGGATTTTCAGTCGTATTCACAAAGCTGACGATACGGCTGAGCGCACCGGCATTGGAAAATACGTTCTTGAAGTAAAGGTAATCATCATTCGTCATACCCATACCTCCCAAAATAATCTTGTCGGTCTCTGCACGAAGAGCCACATTGGCCATCACTTGGTTAAAAGGCTGATCCGGATCGGCAAAGAACGGAATCTTCTGGCCGGATACCAGTGTATTGTTCAGGTCGATACCCGCAATACCAGTCGCAATCAGTTCTGACGGCTGCTTACGGCGAACGGGGTTCACCGACGGACCACCGATTTCCACTTCCTGCCCTTCAATCTCAGGCCCCCCATCAATCGGATCACCGAACGCATTAAAGAAACGACCAGCAAGCTGTTCGCTCACCTTCAACGTAGGTGCTTTTCCTAGAAATACCACTTCGGCATTAGTAGGAATACCTTCGGTACCTTCAAATACCTGCAAGGTCACTTCGTCTCCGGCAATCTTTACAACCTGTGCCAGCTTGCCGTTCACGGTTGCCAACTCATCATACCCCACTCCTGTAGCCTTCAACGAACAGGTAGCATTTGTAATCTGAGTTATTTTAGTATATATTTTTTGAAATGCTTTTGTTGCCATTGTTCAATTACTTAGCCATTTATTATTCTGTTTCTAATGCAATCAAGCCTTACGTTCTTCAATCAATGCCTGCAATTGCTGACGGAATACCTCGTATTCAGGAGACTTAAACTTCGAATAGTTCATCTGCTTACAGATATTGATCATCTTCTTAAAATAATCCATTACTTCATTGAAGTTGTCGAAAGTGAAATCCGTATGACAAATATCAATGACCATATTCAAAATTTCCTCTTGACGGTCCATCGGAGTCACTGCATCAATCTCATCGAAAGCATCCTGCTGCAGAATCACAAAATCAATTAATTCCGATTTCCAGAAAATGACATGATAATCTACAGGTACACCATCATCTCCCAAAATATTGATTTGCTCAGCAATTTCCTTGCCACGCTGAAGACGAGTCTTGATTTCATTCACCTTACCAATCCATTCACCGTTAATACGTTTACTGATATAATCCTCGAACTCAGGATATTCAATATATTTTGAATAAGAATCGATGGGGTTTACTGCCGGATAACGCTTCTTGTCGGCACGATCTTGTTCAAGGGCATAGAAACAACGAGCCACCTTTTTCGTATTTTCGGTTACAGGCTCCTTCAAGTTTCCTCCGGCAGGCGAAACAGTACCGATGAAAGTGATAGATCCCGTTTCTCCATTGTTCAGCACCACATAACCGGCGCGGCCATAGAAGTTAGAGATAATGGAAGACAAATCCATTGGGAACGCGTCGGGTCCCGGAAGTTCCTCCATACGATTGGACATTTCACGAAGGGCCTGTGCCCAACGGGAAGTAGAATCGGCCATCAACAAAACTTTCAAACCCATGCTACGATAATATTCTGCAATAGTCATGGCTGTATATACAGAAGCTTCACGAGCTGCCACCGGCATATTCGACGTATTAGCAATGATGATGGTACGTTCCATCAACTTACGGCCTGTATGTGGATCGACTAACTCCGGAAATTCTGTAAAGATTTCCACAACCTCATTAGCACGTTCACCACAGGCTGCAATAATAACAATATCAGCCTCGGCCTGTTTGGATATAGCGTGCTGAAGCACCGTCTTACCGGTGCCGAACGGCCCCGGAATAAAACCCGTTCCTCCTTCAACAATGGGATTAACCGTGTCAATCACACGTACACCCGTTTCCAGCAATTTAAATGGACGGGGTTTCTCCTTGTAATTGGTCATAGCACGTTTTACCGGCCATTTCTGAATCATATTAACCTTTACTTCGCTACCGTCTCCTGCCACCAACACGGCAACAATATCCTCAATGGTATAGTCACCTTCCGGAACAATCGATTTCACAGTACAAACACCTTTCTGAGCAAAGGGTACCATAATCTTCAACGGTTGAAAGTTTTCTTCCACTTTTCCAAGCCATGCGGCGGCTTCCACTCTATCACCAGCCTTTACCAAAGGAACAAAGTGCCATTTCTTGTCTTTGTCCAAAGGATAAGTATATTGTCCCCTTTTCAGGAAGACACCTTCCATCTTATCCAAGTCATTCTGCAGACCATCATAGTTTTTGGACAGCATACCCGGTCCTAAAGTTACCTCCAGCATGTGTCCTGTAAATTCGGCTTCGGCTCCAACCTTCAGTCCACGTGTGCTTTCGAACACCTGCACATACACTTGGGTACCTACAACCTTGATAACCTCTGCCATCAAACGATCACCACCGGTAGAAATGTAACAAATCTCATTCTGTGCTACCGGACCGTCAACGACAAGCGTTACCATGTTGGCGATTACGCCACTAACAGTTCCTTTTGTTGCCATATAATATTTACTATTTTTATTTATCTGAATTCAGCGGGTATTTGTACTTCATCTTTCAATTTACCAATCAGGCCACGGAAAAGTTGACGACCTTTTTCCTTGTCCAATGAAACCCAACGTTCAATCATCTCCAACTGCAGCAGAAACACGAACAACCGTTCAATGGTAAAATAATTGAAAAATGTAGCTTCTTCCATCCAATTCCAACGAAGTTGATCAATTTTCTTTTCGCGTTCTACCAATTCTTCCACTTCACTGACTTTCATCAGTTGATCAAAAAAATCAACCTCTGTGCCCAAACCGAAATCACGTGCATTCGATGTACGCAATGCTTCACAAACATCAGTATCTCCAACAATCAGAGGTGCTACCTCAAGCTTATATTTACGAGCCGTAAGAGCCACCAGAATGTTATTGATGGTCAGGTTGAAGCTATACCAATCAGAAACAAACTTATTTTGGGATTTCATGGCATAATCATAATATAACCCTGCCAAGCGATTTTCCGGCAAAAAGTTCCCCTCTTCACCACCCGGCTGATTGAAATAATCGGAAATAAATGAAGACAAATAGGAAGGGAATATCCGGTCCGGTAATTCATCACCAGCCTTAAGCATAGATATATATCCGATTAAATCTTCCACCGAATATAATCCACAGGAATCAATAACCGCATCCCTATCCTTCAGAAGTTTCAGCACATTAGCATTGTCAAATTTCAAATAAAACAAATCGACAAGCTTTTTATCTGCGTCCGACAAATAGGGATAAAACTCCGCCTTGAAATCTGCTACCGTATAACTCAGTTTGCTGTCTTCCAATGTCAAATCAGGCAAACCGGCTACCAAGTAATAGTATTTACTCATACCCTGACAGGATTTTAAAACAACATTTCTACCAATTGCGGACGCAAGAATTCCTTAAAGTAGTTCATGAACTCTTCTTCACCAAAGTTCACTTTATAAGCACCACTTGCCGGAGAAACAGTAAATAGCGTTTTAATACCATTTACCTGTTCGATTTTGACTCCTTTATCTAAAAGTGCTTTCGCTTTCGAAGCAAAATACTTCTTTAAATCTTCCGCATCAGCTGTAGATATAACAATTGGTTCATCCACACTCCACTTTTCCGCCAATGCAACAATAAAAGCATTCAGATAATCTTTATTCGCAGCAAAAGCCTTCACATCAGTATCTACAATTGTTCCACTCACCACAGAAGTGATTTCCGACTTCAAAGCATTTATTGCCTGCCCAGCAAACAATTTCAATTCAGACTTTGTATTTTCTGCCAGTTCATCAGCAGATTTACGAGCATTTGACAGAATTTGTTCAGCCTCTTTACGAGCATCTTCTACAATCTTCTTTGCCTCCGATTGAGCTTCAGAAACTAACTTACGCGCTTCTGCGTTGCCTTTCTCGACTCCTTCACGATAAATCTTGTCGGTCAGCTCTTGAATTTTGTTTTCCATATTTAATAGGAGTTATATGTTAAATTACTATTGTCTATATAATCTTTCTCCCTCGGGGATTTGTGCCAAAATTACGAAATTTGGTTGGATATAAAATAAAAAGAATGAAAGAAAAATGCAGAGAGGTTTAAAAAAGGGGGATTATGAACAAAAAAAGAGTCCTCCGTAACAAATCCGTTACGGAGGACTTCTGAAGAAAACGGCGGCGACCTACTCTCCCACTGTTACGCAGTACCATCGGCGTGACCGGGCTTAACTTCTCTGTTCGGAATGGGAAG